>JAHYJH010000220.1 GCA_019429185.1 Vicingaceae bacterium | reverse complement strand
CGAAAATTTATCAACAGTTTATCTATTTTTTCAAGATGTGTTGATGCTACTTCGTGGTGTGTAATCAGTGGCATTTTTTTGTTTTTTTATTGTCTTTAGACAAGTAATTTAGCGGCTGAGTAGTAACAAATAATAAAATTTAATACTCAATTTAAGATTTAATAAAATTGAAGTAATTAAATTCAATCAAAATAAGCCAAAAAAGAAATATGACGATACAATTTTTCCGCTTATTGAATTTGAAACCGCATATAAATTTGATTTGAATGAAGAAAAAGAATCTATTTCATGTAACTTTAATGTTAATTTAAAAATTAAAGAAACACAAGAAGTTTTCGCAACCCTTGAAATTGTATGTGTTTTTGATGTTTTTCCTTTAGAAACAGTTGTTATTAAAATAAAGGGGGGATATAATATAAGTAAAAAGGGGGGATATAATATAAGTAACTTAGTATTATTCAATCTCGCTAATATTACTACTTCAACTGCTCGAGGGATATTGTTTGAACGAATGAAAGATTTTGAGGTTAAAGATATTCTCCAATAGTAGATTTGAGCAAGATTATTAAAATAGATTAAAGATAAAAAAACATAGATGAATGCTCGACAATTGCTCGACAATATAAAACAAAAAAGCCCCGAAAATCAATGTTTTCGGGGCTTTAAATTAACTTATAGCGGTCTGGACGGGACTCGAACCCGCGACCCCCTGCGTGACAGGCAGGTATTCTAACCAACTGAACTACCAAACCAAAATCTTTTTAAAGAAATCCCCTCTTTTGGGGCTGCAAATATAACTCAATTTTTGAAACTGAAAAATTTTTTATAAAAAAAATCACATCATGTTGGCTCTTTTTATCAAATAGGCTTGAAGTATTTGATTAAATCCTTGATTAACATTAGCCTCAACAAAAGTTATCCCAAATTGCAAACACTTTAATTTTAATTCTTTTGTGAATTTTTCCATTTGTTCGATGTATTTTTTTTTCACATCATTAGGATTTAGTTTAATTTCTTCGCCAGTTTCCAAGTCAATAAACTGATAAGGACGGTTTTCAAAATCAAAATTATGTTCTAATTTTTTATCGAATGTATGGAACAAAATTACTTCATGTTTGTTGTGTTTAAGATGTTGTAAGGCTTCAAACAATGCATCATTGGTATTAACATTTTCCATCATATCACTAAACAAAATAATTAAGGATCGTTTGTGAACCGTTTCAGCAATGGTATGCAACGCATTAATTGATGATGTTTTAGTATTTTTAAGTGGATTATCAATAAGTCTTTCTAACTCATGTGTTAAAATTTTATGATGTACAAGGCTCGATTTTGTGGAGGTATGTAGCGTTAATTTATCCGAAAATATACTTAAACCAACCGCATCACGTTGTTTTTTTAATAAATTCATTAGTGCAGCTGCTGCATAAACTGAAAATTTAATTTTATTAAATTTATCTGAATTGTATTCTATTTCAGGGAAATACATAGATGAAGAGGCATCAATTATTAATTGACATCTTAAATTTGTTTCTTCTTCGTATCGTTTAACAAATAATTTATCTGTTCGTCCATATAATTTCCAATCGATGTGTCGGGTAGATTCGCCTGTGTTGTATAGTCTATGTTCTGCAAATTCAACCGAAAAACCGTGAAAAGGACTTTTGTGTAACCCTGTTATAAAGCCCTCAACTACTTGTTTGGCAATTAACTCTAATTTAGAATATTGCTGTATTTGTTGTATGTCGATATTAAAAGTCATGGATTCAAAGTTACTCTATTTTGCTATAACCACATATTAAAAATCGTATATTTGAAAAAAGACTAATAAAATTACCCAACCTTTTAAAAATAACTACGTCTTATTTACAGAAATTCCGATTAGTCGAGACAAGTTGTGAATAATTAGTGCCTGTCCATAAAGTCGAGAGGCTGAACTGTAAAGTTCAAATTCGAGGCTTTCGATGACTTGAGAATCAGGAGTGTACTAAAGTACATGACTGATTTGAAAGTCGAGAATAACGAAGAAGTTGGACTTTACAGACAGCCTCTA
>JAHYJH010000091.1 GCA_019429185.1 Vicingaceae bacterium | reverse complement strand
GTATTTTGATGTAGATTTTGTTGCCATTTTTTATCGCAAAACAAAATCAATCTTTCTATTTAATTCATTATTTAAAAAATAAGTTGTTAATAATCAATTGTTTAATTCCTTAACTTAATGACATTGACCGCAAGCGTCCACCCCGCTACCGCAAGCGTCCACGCTTGTGGTAAATTAGTAAAATTGGCAAAGTAATAAATAAATTACTACATTTGTTTTTATGAGCAGGAACTATAAATTTTATAATCCAAAAGGACTTTATTTTATATGTTTTGTTGAAAAACCACAAGCATGGACGCTTACGGCAGCGGGGGGGAAATAGCTTAAGGCAGTAATATAATCACTCACTCGGCACAGCCGAGCGAGTGATTGAATATTTTACTCTTTAATCAGTTTCAAGGTGGTGCTGGTTATATCGTTAATAACCGTTACAAAATACACTCCTTTACTCCAAGCTGCGGCATCTATAGTGAGTTTATTGCTGTTAACTGCTGCATTACTGTAAACTACTTTCCCCTCAATATTTACAACAGTTACTGAAGCCCCTCCTAGCCTCCCCGAAGGGGAGGGATTATCTCCAAACTCAATAACAATGTTATCATCAAACGGGTTAGGATAAATTTTTATCCCTGTTGGTGTTAATTCTTCTATTCCTGTGATAATTACATTTACACAAGCAGAAGTGTCAACACATGAACCAACGGTAATTTCTACAGCATAGTTTCCTGTTGCTGTTGGTGTAAAATTTTGTGCTGTTGCTCCTGCAATAACAACATTGTTACTATCACAATTTAACCATCGGTAAGTTGCTCCATTTTGATTGGCTGAAATAGTATCAGTATTTAAAGAAGTGGTGTTGTCAATAGTAGTTAAAGTTAAATCAAGGGTAACAACACTATCGCAACCATTAGCTGCAGCACCAACTATAGTAAAAGTAGGCGTATTGGTACTTGATGTATAAGTTATATTGTCTATCCAAGTTAAATTGTTGCAAGCGGTTTGTACATCAGTACCTGTATTTGAATTGTTAATGGTAAGATTCAACGTTACCACACTATCACAACCAGACACATTCGTTAAAGTAAAAGTTGGTGTGTTGGTATTAGCAGAATACGTATTCCCATCTATCCAAGTAATAGAATCACAAGCAGTAACTAAATCTGTGCTTGAATTCGGGTTATTAATAGTTAAATTTAAAGTAACTACACTATCACAACCATATATATTGGTTAAAGTAAAAGTTGGTGTGTTGGTATTAGTGTAGTAAGTATTCCCATCTATCCAAGTAATAGAATCACAAGCAGAAACTAAATCTGTGCTTGAATTCGGGTTATTAATAGTTAAAATTAAGGTAATTACGCTATCACAGTTTTCTGTGTTAGTTAATGTAAAAGTTGGTGTAGAAGTACTTGAGAAATAGGTAATTCCATCAATCCAAGTAAGACTGTCACAAGCGGATTGTATATCTGTTGCAACACTTGGACAACTTAATTTAGAAACAAAAATATTAGCATCACCCGAAGCCGAAGTGAGGTTAAAAATTCCTGTTCCTGGGTCAAAATCGGCTGTTCCTCGAAAATATCCAGTAGTATAGACACTTCTAGTCGTATCTAATGCTATTCCGTATACTCCATCCATAACTGTTCCCCCCATGCTCTTTGCCCACATGAAATTACCCGAAGCATCTAATTTAGAGACAAAAACATCAAAACTTCCTGCTGAAGTGAGGTTAACAGTTCCTGCTCCTGGGTCAAAATCGGCTATTCCTTCAAAAAATCCAGTGGTATAGACATTTTCAGCCACATCTACTGCTATACTGTTTCCAAAATCATTATTTGTCCCCCCCATGCTCTTTGCCCACATGAAATTACCCGAAGCATCTAATTTAGAAACAAAAATATCATAATTTCCTGCTGAAGTTAGGTTAACCGTTCCAGCTCCCGGGTCAAAATCTGCAATGGAAGATAGAAAGCCTCCAGTGGTATAGACATTTCCTGCCGCATCTACTGCTATATTACGTCCTTCATCACTACCTATTCCTCCCATGTTCTTTGCCCATACAAAATTACCCGAAGCGTCTAACTTAGCAGTAAAAATATCAGCACCACCTGTCGAAGTGAGGTTAAAAATTCCTGCTCCTGGATCAAAATCGGCTGTTCCATAAAAATATCCAGTGGTATAGACATTTCCGGCCGTATCTACGGCTATGCTGTTTCCTTCATCAAAATCTGTTCCTCCCATGTTCTTTGCCCACAGAAAATTACCCGAAGCATCTAATTTGGAAACAAAAATATCCCGACTTCCTGCCGAAGTGAGGTTAACAGTTCCTGCTCCTGGGTCAAAATCGGCTATTCCTTCAAAAACTCCAGTCGTATAGATATTTCCAGCCACATCTACTGCTATGCTGTATCCGTATGCATTACTTACTCCTCCCATGTTTTTTGCCCACACGAAATTGCCCGAAGCATCTAATTTAGAAACAAAAATATCAGTATTTCCTGCCACAGTGAGGTTAAAAGTACCAGCTCCTGGGTCAAAATCGACTGTTCCTTGAAAATATCCAGTGGTATAGACATTTCCGACCGCATCTAAAGCTATGCCGTATCCATGAGCAATACTTGTTCCTCCCATATTCCTTGCCCACACGAAATTGCCCGAAGCATCTAATTTAGAAACAAAAATATCACCACCACCTGCCGAAGTGAGGTTAAAAATTCCTGTTCCTGGGTCAAAATCGACTGTTCCAGTAAAAGCTCCAGTAGTATAAGCATTTCCAGCTGCATCTACTGCTATGCTGCGTCCTGCACCACCATTTATTCCTCTCATACTTTTTGCCCAAGCAAAGTTTTGTGCTAGCGTATGAACTCCTAATCCTATTAGAGTTATAAAAAGTAACAGTTTTTTCATTTTTTAAATGTTTAGAGGGGGTCAAAAAAAATCTAACTCATTTCAAAAATACATTATTTTTTTTTAAATCACTCCACAGTTTTTTTATAAACAATGCCTCTTTCTTCCAGATAATTCATAAAATAGTTGAAACATTGTTCGTGCTTGCCTACTAACTCTGGTGGAAAAACACCTTTTTCGGAAAATAAGCCTTCTAAAAACATGTTGGCTGCTGCAGTTGCGGTATAACCTGTTGTTCTTGCCATAGAAGAAGTATTGGTTTTAGAGCAATATTCATCATGTAAATTGTAAATAACGGTTGTTGTTTTACCATTTTTATCGGTGCCTTTTACAGTAACACGCATCACTGTAATTTCTTCTTCGGTTTCGCCTAATTTCCATTCGTTGAATAAAATATTACAGGTAAAATCCAATGGAACTATAGCTGTACCTTTTACATTAATGGGTTTCGTATCAAAAAAGCCACTCGATTTCAATACTTTCACATACTCTACATGTCCGGGATAACGCAAGGTTTTTTCTTTCATGTTGTTGATGTGCGGCATCGTAAAAATAATGGAACGTAATCCATCACTATTAAAAGATTCTAGTGTGCCAACACCATCAAACTCTACATATTCGCAATCGGTAAGGGCTTCTTTGGTAATCATTTTTCCGTTTTCTACATAACGGGCAGGACGAGTATATTCTTCAATCACATCAATTGGCGAAAATGGAGCTTTGTAGCAGAAAGGCCATTTTTTTACTTTAGGTAAACCACCTACCAAACATTCAAAATCGGTTAGTTGTAACTGTTCGTTATAGTAGCCTAAAATAATGTTGTCCATTCCGGGAGCAACACCACAATCAACTATGGCGGTAACATTTTTTTGTTGAGCAAGCTCATGCAGTTCCAATGCATTTTCAGGGAAGAAAGAAATATCGATTACATTTTTTTCTGCTTCAATGCTATTTTTTAAGGTGTTGAAACCTAAGAAACCGGGTACAGCACAGATTACCAAATCAAAAGGTTGAAGCGTTGTTTTGAATATTGCTGTTTGCGTAACATCTAGTTGCAATGTGTTTAATTGAGGACATTTATTTTTTACTTGTTGTAACGTGGAGGTGTTTACATCGGTAAGGGTTACTTCATGTTTTTTAGCTAAGTCGATAGCTATAGCACTGCCTACCATTCCGGCACCTAATACAATAATTTTGCTCATAAGTTTTAAATTTAAGAAATTGAAAAAATGAAATTAATTTTCCTGTTAGAGGGAAAAGTGATTGTTTTTAGAAACAAACGTATGCAAAAAACAGCAGCGTTACATACCAGGAATAAATACCCAAGGCATATTGTCAAGAGTTTGTCCAAAATGTCCGATTTCTTCGTTATTCTCAATCTTCAAATCAGTTATGTACTTCAGTACACTCCTGATTTTCAGATTATCGAAACCTCGAACCCGAACATTCTGACTCAAACTCTGGATTTTATAGACAGACACTATATAGTGATTTTTTTAGATTAGATTGCATGATGTAAAACTAAGTATATTTTTTTTGATTAAATCTAATTTTTAAGATTTAGGTTACAAATGTGTTATAATGTTAAAACAAAAAAAGGGTTACATTTCTGTAACCCTTTCTTTTTCAATGCTCCCCCTCTTGGGCTCGAACCAAGGACCCTCTGATTAACAGTCAGATGCTCTAACCAACTGAGCTAAGGAGGAATCTCCGTAAAACGGGATGCAATATTAGTAGAAACTTTTTAAATACACAACTCTTTTTATCAAAAAAATTATTCTTTTTTTATGTATATCCGTTTGCTTACCTAAATAAGTTCTAATGGTTTTGAAAATCAATTTGATTGCCGCAAACCCTAAAGGGAGCAAATTGATTTTTTTCACACCCTTTAGGGGTGGGGTAAATGAAAGAAATCAATTACAAAAAAAGGTAAACAAACGGAAAGTCATATTCTTTTTTATGTTGTTGTTAATTCAAAGGAGCAAGATGAAAGGTGAGAGTTTGAAAAACGTAATAATCCCAATACTCGGGACAAGTTGTAAAAATAAAAAAGCGAATTTTGAAACTTGTCTTAACTCATATCAAATTCTTTCGTACCTTTGTATGCTAACAATTATTCTAAGTGATTTAGAATGTAAATTTTTAAAAATGAATGCTGTATTAGGTTTTCTAGGAACACAAGAAATTATTATCATTGCTATTGTACTTGTTTTAATGTTTGGAGCAAAAAAAATCCCACAGTTAATGCGTGGAGTTGGTTCTGGAATTAAAGAATTTAAAGACGGAATGAAAGAAGGGGAAGATGATGCAAAGAAAGACAAAGAAATAGATTCTTCAAAGTAATTATCCTTGTGTTTATATAAGTAAATCCATTATCGGATGAATCAACCCGAATAAGTTTATCTATGGAAAAAATATACACCTCTTTTGAGGAAATTCAACAAGACTTAAGAAATAAAATTTCATCCTGCCAAACAATAGTTGCAAGTTATCTTCAACGCATTGAACAAAATAAACACCTTAATGCTTTTTTAGAAGTTTTTACTAATGAAGCCCTAGAAAAAGCGAAAGAAATTGATGTGAAAATAGCACAAAACAAAGCAGGAAAATTAGCAGGAATGGTTATCGCTTTAAAAGATAACATTTGCTATAAAAACCATAAAATTTCAGCATCCTCTAAAATTTTAGACAATTTCGAATCACTTTTTAGTGCTACAGTTGTAGAACGATTATTGGCTGAGGATGCCATTATTATTGGACGAACCAATTGTGATGAATTTGCTATGGGAAGTTCCAATGAAAACTCGGCTTTTGGAAATGTGCTAAATCCCATTGATAATTCAAAAGTTCCTGGAGGTTCATCAGGGGGTTCTGCTGTGGCAGTAAAAGCAAATTTATGTTTGGTTGCTTTTGGTTCCGACACAGGGGGTTCTATTCGGCAACCTGCTTCTTTTTGCGATATTATTGGGCTAAAACCAACGTATGGAAGAGTTTCTAGAAACGGATTAATTGCCTATGCTTCTTCGTTTGATCAAATAGGACCTTTTACAAACAACATACAAGACGCTGCTTTAGTGATGGAGGTTATTGCAGGAGCTGACGAAATGGACAGTACTTGCTCAAAAAGAGAAGTTTCTAAGTATTCAGAAAATTTAAAACCCAACACGAAATCAAAAATTACTTATTTCAAAAGTTACATTGAAAACGAAGGGCTAGATGCTGAAATAAAAACAAAATTTTTGGCGTTTATTGAACAATTAAAAGCAGATGGACATACTGTTGAAGCTACCGATTTTCCGTATTTAGATTTTTTAGTTCCTACCTATTATGTGTTGACCACAGCAGAAGCTTCTGCAAATTTAGCTCGATATGATGGAATTCATTTTGGATATAGAAGTCCACAAGCTTTCGATTTAGAATCAACGTACTTAAAATCTCGCACCGAAGGCTTTGGAACTGAAGTAAAACGAAGGATAATGTTGGGAACGTATGTGTTAAGCTCAGGTTTTTATGATGCATATTACACCAAAGCTCAAAAAGTGAGACGCTTATTAAAAATTAAAACAGATGAAATTTTATCTGAATATGATTTTATTATTTCTCCAACATCTCCCCATACTCCATTTGAAATAGGCAAACAAGTTGAATACCCTATAAAAATGTATTTAGAAGATATTTATACTGTTCATGCTAATTTAACAGGTGTTCCTTCCATTTCATTACCGTTGGGAAAGCACAGCAATGGATTGCCATTTGGAATACAAATCACAACTAAAAGCTTTAATGAACAAGAATTATTAGCCTTCTCGGCTACCTTATTGCAAAACAATAGTGGAACGTAAAGTTATTTTAGAATCAATCAGCTCCATTGAACATTATTTAATACCTATTCCTTAGTGTCTGTCTATAAAAGTCAAGAGTTGTGCTCAAGTTTAATAGACACATTTACAATTAAAAAATTTCGTATCTTTACTAAAATTTTTATAAAATGATAGATTACAAACAAATCATTACAATAGAACCTGGAAAACGTGGAGGTAAACCTTGCATTAGAGGTATGAGAATTACTGTTAATGATATACTTGGTTGGTTGGCTGCTGGAATGACTACTCAGGATATACTTACCGATTTTGACGAATTGACTGAGACAGACATTTATGCTGCATTAAGCTACGCTGCTGACAGAGAAAATAAAATTTATCAGATTGCTGTATGAAGTTTTTGTTTGATCAAAATATCTCTCATAGAATTTTAAAATTCCTTCCCGAGAAGTTTTCTGGCTCTACTACAATTAAAGATAAAGAGCTGATAAATGCTTCCGATAGCGTAATATGGGAATTTGCTAAATTAAATGAATACATAATAGTAACGCAAGATTCTGATTTCAATGATTTGAATTCTTTGTATGGATTTCCCCCAAAGATTATTTGGATACGTACTGGTAATTTAAAAACACAAGATATAGTTGATATTCTAATTGATTATTCAGATGAGATTACTAAATTTATAAATGATATAAAATATGGATGTTTTGAAGTATTTAGATTAAAATCAAAATAACACCAAAACACCATAATATTAAATTATAACCTAGTGCCTTAAGATTAAAAAAATGAATAAATTAATCCTCATATTTCTCTTGATTTTATCAACCTCTTTGTTTTCGCAAGAAAAAAGTAGAGACAGTTCTTTTGTGGTTTTAGAAGATGACCCAATTTTGGCAATGATAGATAGCATGATGATTTCTGGCTATTTTGAAAGCTTGGGTTTTAATGATAATGTCCATAAGAAAAAAAAATACAATTATGCTACCGACTCAATTCCTGTTTTTGATAGTATTACTTACGCAAAACGCTTTCAAAAACTAAATGCACATTCTCCGTTTTCATTGGTTTATAACAATTATGTAAGAGGATATGTTGATTTGTATGCCAAGAGAAGAAAGAAAACAACTGCACGTATGTTGGGTTTGGCTCCCGTTTATTTTCCTACGTTTGAGGAAGCACTTGACAGGTATAATTTACCGTTAGAATTAAAATACTTGCCCATTGTTGAATCTGCATTAAATCCTAAAGCAAAATCGAGAGTTGGGGCAACAGGTTTATGGCAGTTTATGTATCCCACAGGCAAAATGTTTGGTTTAGAAGTAACTTCTTATTATGATGAGCGAAGTGATGTATATAAATCAACAGATGCAGCATGTAGATATTTGAAATATTTACACAATATGTATAATGATTGGGATTTGGTTTTAGCGGCTTATAATGCAGGTCCAGGTAACGTTAACAAAGCCATTAGAAGGTCTGGAGGAGGAAAAACGTATTGGGAAATTCGCCCGTTTTTACCAAGAGAAACACAAGGTTATGTTCCTGCTTTCATAGCTGTAAATTATGTTATGAGTTATGCTGCTGAACACAATATTTATCCGATTCAGCCTGACATTTCTTGTTTTAAAGTAGATACTGTTGGCGTAACTCAACATCTTTCATTCGAACAATTATCCACTTTTTTAGAAATGCCTGTTGAATACATAGCTTATCTAAATCCTGCCTACAAACAAAATTTTATTCCAAATACACAAAATGCAAACACACTTTGTTTGCCAGCAGAAAAAATTGGCGTTTTTTTAATGAATGAAAAAACAATTTATGCAATTAAAACCGATAAAGACATTAAAGATAGTATTGCCGTAGCTCAAAACAATACGAATCATTTGGCTGAATTAAGAGGAGGTTCTGAAGTTATTTATACGGTTAGAAGCGGTGATGTGCTTGGAAAAATTGCTACAAAATACCACTGTAGAGTTAGCCAAATAAAAGATTGGAATAATTTACATAGTGATAGGTTAAGGGTTGGACAGAAACTTAAAATTTATCCAAAAGCAAGTTATTTGGCTCAAAATAAAACAATTGACCAAGTAAAACAAGAAAAATTAAAAACTACAACTGAAAGCGGATATGTGTATTACACAATTAAAAAAGGAGATAATTTATGGAACATCGCAAATCGCTACGAAGGAGTGTCTTTGGAACAATTACAAGAATTGAATAAAAACATCGATGGCAAAAACATTAAAACAGGAACAAAAATTAAGATTAAACCAGTTGGGTAATTAAATGTCGATTATGCAAATTTTAAACTTAAAATTCAATAAGCTTACACGCACAATGAACGTAAAACATTTCTTTTTTCTATTCATTATTTTTAGTTCTTTGTTCTATTCATGCGATGAAACCAACGAACGTATTTTACCAAGAATTTCAGGAAAATCAGGAGAGCTTTTAGTGGTGGTAGATTCTTCTTATTGGAATAATAAAACAGGTGAAGCAATTCAAGAAGCATTTTCAACAACACAAGTAGGACTTCCGCAACCCGAAGCTATTTTCGATATTATTCATGTACCACATAAATCTTTTGCTAGCATTTTACAAACCAACAGAAACATTATGCTCATAGAAATAAATTCGGAGGACGAGCCAGCTATTGCTATTAAAAAAGATGTTTGGTCTGATGGACAATTGGTTGTAACTATTTTAGCAAAAAACGATAAAAATGCTGCTGAAATAATTGAGAAAAATGCCAAAAACCTGATGGATTATTTTAATGAAAAAGAAACCGAACGGCTTCAGAAAAAATACAAAGTCAATAAAAACAGCAAATTAGCCAAACAATTAGAAGAAAAATTAAAACTGTCTATGCACATAGATGATTTGTTTTACATAGCGAAAGCAGATACAAACTTTATCTGGCTTCGCAAAGAATATTCTATGGGTGAACACCCAATAAGTCAGGGATTTATTATTTATACATATCCTTACGATAATGACAGTATTTTTAATGTACGCCAATTAACAGCCAAAAGAAATGCGGTTACCAAACAACATATTCCTGGAGGAGCAGAAGGTTCTTACATGGAAACATTTAGTGAATACCTTCCTAAAGAAAGAGAAATCAATTTTAAAGGGATTTATGCTAAAGAATTGCGTGGTTTATGGCAAATGAATGGCGATTTTATGGGAGGTCCTTTTGTGAGCTATTCTATGGTGGACGAACAACGAAACCGAGTAATTACTATTGATGGCTATGTTTACGCTCCCAAATTTGATAAAAGAGAATACCTTAGACAACTACAAGCACTGGCTTTGACGGTTAGTTTTTAAAAACTTTAAACCATTGCTAAAAACGCATTTTCATCAATAATTTTCACGCCTAATTCTTGTGCTTTTTGCAATTTGCTTGGTCCCATATTTTCTCCAGCAACAATGTAGCTTGTTTTTTTAGAAATTGAACTTGAAACTTTTCCGCCATTTTTTTCGATACTGTCTTTTAATTCATCTCTCGAAAAGAGTGTAAAAACTCCTGAAACAACAAAAGTTAATCCTTCTAATTTGTTGGAAGTATTGGCGAGTTGATCTTCCGAAAGCGAAAAATTTAAGCCAACTTGCTCAAGTTTAGCAATAACTTCTTTATTGGATTCGTTTTCAAAAAACAAAAGAATACTTTCCGCTATTTTTTCGCCAATTTCATCTGCAGCAATAAGTTCTTCAAACGAAGCTTTTCTTATATTTTCGAGCGATTTAAAATGTTTAGCTAGTTTTTTGGCAACGGTTTCTCCTACAAAACGAATACCTATAGCATATAAAACACGTTCAAACGGAATTTGCTTACTTTGTACCAATCCATCTAAAATATTTTGCACTTTTTTATCCTTAAAACCTTCTAAATTAAATAGTTGTTCAAATCTTAAATTATATAAATCGGCACTGTTTTTTATTAAATTTTTATCTACTAATAAATCTATGGTTTCTTCTCCTAAACCATCGATATTCATGGCTTTTCGGCTAATAAAATGTGCTATTTTACCTTTAATTTGTGGTGGACAACCCCATTCATTTGGGCAAAAATGCTTGGCATCTCCTTCTGTTCTAATAAGAGCGGTATTACATTCGGGACAATTTTTGATATATTGCGTAGGTTGCGAAAAAATATCACGTTGCGTTGCTTCAACACCTACAATTTTAGGAATAATTTCGCCCCCTTTTTCAACCAAAACGATATCATTAACCCGAATATCTAATTTTTCAATTTGGTCGGCATTGTGCAATGATGCTCGTTTTACGGTAGTTCCTGCGAGTAAAACAGGCTGCAAATTTGCAACAGGTGTTATTGCTCCTGTTCGTCCTACTTGGTAGGTAATTTCGAGCAATTTTGTTTTAACTTGTTCTGCCTTAAATTTATAAGCAATAGCCCATTTTGGCGATTTGGCGGTCATACCTAATTCTTGCTGCTTGTTGTAACTGTTTACTTTAATTACAACGCCATCAATATCAAAATCCAATTGGTGCCTGGCGGTGTCCCAATAGTTAATAAATTCAAAAATCTCATCAATGGAATTACATTTTTTAATGAAATTATTTTCTTCTAATGGCACTTTAAAACCCCATGCTTTAGCTTTGTTAATTGCTTCTAAATGTGTCGTAAATGGTAAGTTTTCGCCTAATACAAAATACAAATACGAATCTAATTTACGTTGAGCAACAACAGCCGAATCTTGCATTTTTATTGTTCCAGAAGCAGTATTTCTGGCATTGGCATACAATTGTTCGCCAATTTCTTCTTTTTCTTTGTTGAGTTGTTCAAAAACTTTATGTGGCATAAAAATTTCGCCTCTAATTTCAAATTCTTCAGGGAAATCGCCATTTAATTGCAACGGAATAGAGCGAATTGTTTTTACGTTTTCGGTAATGTTATCACCCTGAACACCATCTCCACGAGTAACCGCTCTAAAAAGTTTGCCATTTTTATAAGTAATTCCAATTGCAACGCCATCATATTTCAATTCGCACACATATTCAATTTCTCCGTCTATTAGTTTTTTTATACGATTTTCAAAATCAGCTATTTCTTCCCTACTGTAACTGTTGCTTAACGAAAGCATGGGGTAGTTGTGCTTTACGGTTTCAAAATTTTTGGTAATGCTTCCTCCAACACGTTTGGTTGGGGAGTTTTCATCGGCAAATTGTGGAAATTCAAGTTCTAATTTTTGTAATTCTTCCAACAGCATATCAAAATCAAAATCGCTAATGGTTGGATTGGAAAGCACATAATAATTGTAGTTGTGCTGATTAATGGAAGCAGTAAGTTCTTTTATTCTTTTTTGAGTTTGTTCTAAGGTCATTTTAATTAGAGATTATTCTACATTGGTTTAGTTATATATTTTTTTAGCCACTAATGCACGAATTTTCAAATTTCTATATTCACAGAATTTAAAACCATTAAGAGATTAAGGAACATTAAGGAGTTACTTACAACTTATGCCTAACACCTATTTCACACATTCTCGCATTTACTAATCCTCCAAATTTCCACATTTCCGTAATGAATTTGTAATTTTGATAAACAATTTTCAACAAATGAATTTACTTGATCAGGGAAAAGAGTTGTTCAATAAAGCTCAATACGATGGAACGATAGAAGTTTTGTCTGAGTTTCTTGTCCATCATATTAATAATGCTGATGCGTTGTATTATCGTGCTATAAGTTATCGAAAAACAGGCGATTATAAAAGTTCGATAGTAGATTTTACAGCCATGCTGAAAAAACTCCCCGAAGAGGCTATTATTTATAGTGAAAGAGGCGTTTCTTATTTTCATAACAAGCAACTGGATTTAGCCCTAAAAGATATGAATAAAGCGGTTGAATTAGAGCCTGAGAATCCTTATCGTTATTCGAGCAGAGCGTTTATTTTGGCTTATAAAGATGTTGATGCCGCTATTTTAGATTACAAAAAAGCAATTGAATTAGACCCCAAAGATGATATTGCATACAATAATTTAGGGTTGTTGGAAGAAAATGCAGGGCACTTTAAAGAAGCAAAGGAAAGTTTTGATAAATCGAACGAGCTTATTGGGTACAACCCTGAAAAAAGACAAGAAAAAAAAATTGAGCCACAACCCGAAATTAAAAATAATACTATGCGGAGTTTAATTACAAGCATTTTTACTTCAAAAGCTGCTCGTAAGGATTTTTTTTGTTTTTTAAAACAGATTTTTAGAAAAGGGTAAAGAGTGTCTGCAAGAAAACACCCTTTTTTAGTGTCTTTGATAAGAATTAAGCGAAGCGAATCACGATTACAAAAAAAACAATAGAAAATAATGAGTAAACTTCCCTTTAAGCAAGTAAAAGTATTAGAATATAGAACTTAAGGCATTGTAAAGAAGCGACCTTTGATCAATTTCGATAGTTTTTAACTGTTAAAATTAGTGAAAGCAAAAGCAAACGACCCTTTGCTGAAAAAACAAAAAATTTTAATTCCATACTTTTTCGAGCGAGATTATAAATCGCAAATCGCAAATCGCAATTTTTAGTCATTCAACTTCAACACAGCCAAGAAAGCAGTAGGAGGAATTTCCACATTGCCAATTTGCTTCATCTTTTTCTTTCCTTCTTTTTGCTTTTCTAATAGTTTTCTTTTACGAGAAATATCACCACCATAACATTTGGCAGTAACATCTTTTCGTAGAGCAGAAAGCGATTCCCTAGCAATAATTTTAGCTCCAATTGCAGCTTGAATAGCAATATCAAATTGCTGACGAGGAATTAATTCGCGCAGTTTTTTACATATTTTTCTACCTAAATCGTAGGCATTGTCTTTATGAACCAATGCTGAAAGTGCATCAACAGGGTCTCCATTGAGCAATAAATCCATTTTCACTAATTGTGATGGGCGGAAACCGATTGGGTGATAATCAAAAGAAGCATAACCTCTCGATATAGATTTTAAACGGTCATAAAAATCGAAAACAATTTCAGCCAAAGGTACATTAAAATTGAGTTCAACTCTATCTGATGTTAAATAAACTTGGTTGGTGAGTTCGCCTCTTTTTTCAATACACAAGGTCATGATAGCTCCAACATATTCCGATTTAGTGATTACAGAAGCTTTGATATAAGGTTCTTCAATTCTATCCAACCGGCTGGGGTCTGGAAAATCGGAAGGATTATTTACTATAAATGGAGTTTCTCGGTCTTTGGTTAAATAAGCATTGTAGGATACGTTAGGCACAGTTGTAATTACATTCATGTTAAATTCTCGCATGAGCCGTTCTTGAATAATTTCTAAGTGTAACATTCCTAAAAACCCACACCTAAAACCAAAACCAAGAGCAGCTGAAGATTCAGGTTCAAAAGTTATGGAAGCGTCATTTAGCTGAAGTTTTTCCATGGCATCACGTAAGTTTTCAAATTCATCCGTATCAACGGGATAAATACCAGCAAAAACCATGGGTTTCACATCTTCAAAACCTTGAATAGCGGGAGCAGGACGAGCAACAGTAATGATAGTATCACCAACTTTTACTTCTTTAGCAACTTTAATTCCTGAAATTAAATACCCTACATCGCCTGTTTTTATAGATGCTCTAGGAAATTGTTTTAATCGAAGCGTACCAACTTCATCGGCAAAATATTCTTTTCCAGTAGCCACAAATTTAACTTTGTCGCCTTTTTTTATTTCGCCATTTTTCACTTTAAAATAAGCGTAAATACCTCTGTAAGAATCAAAAACAGAATCGAAAATCAACGCTTGAAAAGGAGCATCAGGGTCGCCTTCTGGAGCAGGAACTCGTTTAATAACAGCTTCTAAAATTTCATCAACACCCAAACCAGTTTTTCCGCTGGCAGCAATAATATCTTCTCTTTTACAACCAATTAAATCAACAATTTGGTCTTTCACTTCTTCGGGCATGGCACTGTCTAAGTCCATTTTATTTAAAATAGGAATAATTTCCAAATCGTGTTCTAAGGCTAAATATAAGTTAGAAATAGTTTGAGCCTGAATTCCTTGTGTGGCATCAACAATAAGTAATGCTCCTTCGCAAGAGGCAATAGAACGAGAAACTTCGTAAGAAAAATCAACATGACCAGGTGTATCAATAAGATTCAACACATATTGTTCGCCTTCAAACGTATAATCCATTTGTATGGCGTGACTTTTAATGGTAATTCCTCTTTCGCGCTCCAAATCCATGTCATCAAGGGTTTGTTCTTGCAATTCCCTGTCGGTAATGGTGTTGGTTTTATGTAAAAGACGATCCGCCAAGGTGCTTTTCCCATGGTCGATGTGAGCGATAATACAAAAGTTTCTAATGTTCTTCATACCTAATTTAATAAGGCTGCAAAATTAAAGTTTTTTTTAACCGTAATGGCATTAACACAAAAAGTTCTTTGAGTGATCAGGGCAAACGCACACTTTTGGTTTAATAAAAAAACATACTGATTTATAGGTTGTTATGATTTTAATGCTATTAAAAATTAAAAACCATACAATTAATCTGTGAAAACAATCTGCGATAATATTTGTAATCAGTGGCAAAAATATTTTTTTATCTATATATTCCTTCTTTTATTTCTATG
>JAHYJH010000090.1 GCA_019429185.1 Vicingaceae bacterium | reverse complement strand
AATTCTAAAACTTAAACCCTTATTTTATTGGGATATTTAAGATTAATAGGATTAAATCAGTTTTTTAAAGGTCTTTTTTGACTGAATTTAACATTTTTTTAACTTATGACCTGCAACTTGGGTTAATCAAGAATCAATCAACCTTATTTTGCTGCAATTTTAAATTTTACAGTAAATAAATCATCAATCATTTTATCGCCTAATCCTTCAAAGAATTTTCCAGAGCCATATTTTATGTCATATAAAGTTCTATCTACTTGTACTTCTGCATAAGCAGCTACTTTACCATCTTTAACTTCAATAGTAGCAGGAAATTCAATCGATTTAGTAATTCCTTTAATGGTTAAATCTGCTTTAACGGTAAAAATACTTCCTTTTGTTTTTTTAGTTGAATTAATTTTAAGAATGGCAATGTTATGATTTTGAGTGTCAAAAAAATCAGGAGAGTTTAAATGTCCTTCTAACTTTCCTTTATATTCTCCTTCTAAATCAGTAACCAAAATTGATGTCATGTCAATAATAACTTCTCCTGATGTAACAGAACCGTTTTCTACTTTTATTGACCCTTCTTTGATGGTAATAGTTCCAGTGTGTTGACCCGTAACTTTTTTACCTATCCAATCAATAGAACTTAATTCTTTATTAATGTGTAAATGAGTACCATCATCGTGTTTTACTGTAGTAAATGATAATGTTGTTAATGCAATAACTGCGATGCTTAAAAAAATTTTCTTCATAGTTTTAGTTTTTAAATTAATATTACTGCAAATATATGTATATACATTTAATGTTTATACATATTTTAGTTAAATAATTGTTAAAATTATGTAAGAAACTTATTTTTAATAAGTTAAAAAATCATTTGATTTCCTGACATAATTCAATTAATACCCCATTTGCAGATTTTGGGTGGACAAAACAGACCAATTTATTGTCAGCTCCTTTTTTTGGTTGTTCATTTAATAGAGTAAACCCTTCTTTTTTTAGGCGTTCCATTTCTTTAACTATATCATCCACATCAAAGGCAATGTGATGAATTCCTTCTCCCTTATTCTCAATAAATTTTGCAATTGCACTTGTTGGGTTTGTTGCTTCTAGTAATTCAATTTTATTTTCACCTATCTGAAAAAAAGAAGTTGCTACTGATTCAGATTCAACAATCTCTTTTTTATAAGGAACTTGATTAAATAGTTTAGAATAGATTTCAACAGCATCAGGTAAATTTTTAACGGCAATTCCAATATGTTCAATTTTCTTCATCATGTGGCAAAAAAAATCCTCACTATTTTATTAGTGAGGATGTTTAATTATATTAAATTATTTTTAGTTATTTCTTAACGAAAGTTTCAGACTTGCTATCATAATTAAGATAGTAAATTCCTTTCTTAAGGTTAGTTACATCAACATTGCTTCCATATCCTTTTTTAACAATATTAGCATAACTATCATATATTTCATATAGAGTTTCAGCACTAAATGTGATGATATCTTTTACTTTAATAGGTGTAAACGTAACAACCTCTTTTGTTGATACGTATCTTGCTGCTTGAGAATATCTTGGTTTGCCAGAATAATCAACTTGTTTCACTCTAAATTTGTTTTCTCCTGAGTGTGATTCAATTTTAAATTCATATTTATTTTCAGTTGAAGAACCAACACCATCAACTTCACCAACTTTAATCCATTTATTCCATCTAAATTGTTCAACAACAAAAGTAAGTTTTCCTGTTTCGTTTGAAGTTGTCCATTCAAAATTACCATCTTTAGAAATGTTCATATTAACAATTTCAAAAGTACTTTTTGGTTTTAATACCTCGGGGTTCAACACTTTTGGTTTACAATCATCTTTGTGTTTAATTTTCACAATAACAGGATCACCAACTTTTAATTGAAATGCAGTAAAATCTATTTCAAATGCACTTGAGTTGACCTCATCAGTAGTTACATCACCATTAATGGTTACTTCAAAAGTACAAAACCCAACTCCAGAACCTGCAAAAGGATTTTGAACATAGAGATTTTTTCCTTGATAATGTCCTTCTAAAACAATAACTCCTGCATAACTAGAAAATGCTATAAGGATGGAAAACAGTAATGTAAATGTATTCTTCATGTTATAATATATTAAGTCTTTAACTTGTTCAAATGCAATATTAACTCCTTATTTAGGATTTTCAAAATATTTTTACGTATTTATCGTATTTATAACCACTTTTATCGATTTTGTTATATATGTAAACGATAATATACCTAAAAATGGAAAACAAAAATAATATTTTTTATAAAATTTACGCATTATTTTAAAAAAAATTACAGCAATAGTAGCATATTTTTTATTTCTGTAATTTTGTGCAGATGAAAAAGGGAGTTTTATTAGTTAATTTGGGTACACCAAACAGTCCGTCTGTGAGCGATGTTAGAGTGTATTTACGTGAGTTTTTGATGGATAAATATGTAATTGATTTACCTTACTTTACCCGTTGGTTTTTGGTTAATGTGATTATTACTGTGTTTAGAGCTCCAAAATCAGCTAAGATTTACCAACAATTATGGACTAAAGAAGGCTCTCCACTATTAGTTTATGGAAAAAAAGTACGTGAACTATTACAGCAAGAAGTAGGCAATGATGTTGCTGTTTATTTAGCCATGCGTTATCAAAATCCATCCATAAAAAGGGTGTTGAAAGAAGTGAAAAAAGAGGGTATTACCGATTTAGTGGTTATTCCTCTTTATCCGCAATATGCTTCTTCTTCTACTAAATCGAGTATTGAAAAAGTGAAAGAAGAATTGGTTAAAGCGAATTATCAACCCAACATTACCTTTATTAAAAACTTTTTAACCAACGAAAAGTTTATTGAAGCTTTTGCTGAAAATGGTAATAAATACTGGAAAACAGGAAGTTATCAAAAAGTATTGTTTAGTTATCACGGCATTCCAGAAAGACATATTTTAAAAGATTGTGAGAATGGTTTTTGTAAATTAGATGATACTTGCTGTGCTGCCTATTCTGATAATAATCGGTTGTGTTATAGAGCTCAATGTTATGAAACATCTCGATTAATTGCTGCCAAAATGGGATTAAAAGAGGGTGAGTATGAAGTTGCTTTTCAATCTCGTTTGGAAACGCGTGCCAGAGATCCTTGGTTAAAACCTTATTCTGACTTAGTTACAGCAAATTTGGCAAAATCGGGCATAAAAAATGTACTTTGTTTTTCTCCTTCTTTTATTGCCGATTGTTTGGAAACTACTATTGAAGTAGGTGAAGAATTTAAAGAAATTTTTCATGAAAATGGGGGTGAAAAATGGCAATTAGTAGAAAGTTTAAATGACAATCCAACTTGGATAGATGCACTTAAAGGCATTGCTTTAAAATGCGTTTTAGAATTACATATTTAGTAAGTATTCTGTTGTTTCGTCCATTTCGTATGGTGGTTCTATTTCTTCTAATTCAAAAGTGGTGTATTTGTTAAACTCTTCTTCGGTTAAACGATATTCATCAAACTGGTTTATTTTTCCATAAACCACGAAAAATAAAATAGCTGCTAAAGAAGTTAATGCAGCTCCTTTTAAGTAAGGTTGGAAGTTGATTGGATTTAGTTTAAAACCTGAAAATAACTTCTGTTCTGATTTATTTTTTTCTTTAAAATAATGTTGTAATTCTTGTTTATTTTTAAAAGATACGTTTAGTCTGTTTATTTCTTTTTTTTTGTTTAACTTAATTAATTTTAAACAGTTATGCACCTCATCGTATTCAAATGGAGTATATAGTTTAAGCACTTTTTCTTTTTCTATTAAAGATAATTCGGAAAAAGATTTTTCAGGTAAAAGCTTTTCTATTGTTTCATCATATAAATTTTCCATAATTTAAACTTTTGCAATTAAAAATTGAAGTGATTTTGAGAGTTTCTTTGTTGCATAAAACAACCTTGATTTAACCGTTCCTAATGAAACTTCCGTAACTTCTGCTATTTCATTCAAAGTAAGTTCATGCATATATCTCAACTCAAATGTAAGTTTGTGTATTTCTTCTAATTTATCTAATTCATGGTGTAATGTAGCATTAAATAATTTCAAATCTATCTCACAAAAAAAGGGTGTAACATTATTTTCTTGTTTTTCCTTAAAAAAATTATTTTTTGATAAATGTAATTCTTCATTTCTAAATTCATTTTTACACATATTATGAGCAACACTGTATATCCACGAAGAAAACTTTTTTGTTTCATCAAATTTATTAGGATGTTCAATAATTTTTAAAAACAAATCTTGTAAAAAATCATTTGCTTTATCCTCATCATTTAATTTTTGAAAGAAGAAAAACAACAATTTTTTAGCATACCTGCTATGTAGCTCATTAAACGCTTTTTCTTTTCCGTTGCTTATATACAACATTAGCTCCTCATCGGAGCTTTTGTTGTAATTTTTAAATGAGAAAAAAGTCATACTTTACCTAAATCTACTTTTCAAAACTATTATTTTCTGGTTCTGAAGGAAGTGTTTTTCCTGTCGATTTTAATGATTTTGAAACCACCTCAAAAGTTAAATCGTCTATCCAGACTATTCCTTCATTGCTTAATAAAACGCCATAATTAATCGATTTACTATCTTTAGGTACATCAAGAATTATCTCATATTTTGTCCAATCTGTAGTTTTTTTAATTTTTCTATTTCCCATATTATCAAAACTTAACGAATGTTTTTTTTTACCATCCACTCTCATCCACATTCCTGCCCAGCCTGTAACATCTTTTGTTTTAATATATCCAGTAAGTTTAAGTTTTGAATCTAAATATTTTTCAGCAGAAAAAGACTGCATTATTGTTCCAAATTTATTTTTAATTTCAGGGTTTATTGATTTTAAATAAGCGACTTTTCCATTTCGTTGACTGTCTTCAACTATTCCTATTTCATAAGAACTCGGCTCGCTACCTCTTAAAAACCAGCCTTTTACTTCGTTTAATTCAACAACAGTAAAAGACAATCCAATTAAAGATGTCAATGCAATAAGTGTGATTTTTTTTGTTTTCATAATTTTTTTGATTTAAGATTTATAGTAGTTAATACACCCGAGTTCTAAAAAGGTTCATTTAAAACTTATATTTTTTGGTATTACAGGATTTAGTGTGAATATTCTGTGCCATCGTTTGTGTCATCACAAACGATTTTTTTGTTTGTGATGACACAAACAAAGGCAATAATATAATGTGGCTAAAGCCCTTGTGTTATTTGGTTTTAATAGCCCCGACCTTAAGGTCGGGGTAATAAATCGTAATCAATTCATTTGGCTTTAGCCACAATTAGCACAATTAGTATGTATGTAGTGACTTTTTATGTCAATTTGTGTTTAGGGTCTGTAATGAAATAAAGTGTACAGAATAGGCGAAGTTATTTTGTTTGCTAATAAGACGAGAAACACAGACATAGCAACGCTATGGCGAGTATTTTCAACACAATTAGCGAGCAAAAGAGCAAGGCTAAATGTATAGTTTATTTCATTACAGACCCTTAATAGTATATTTGTTTTTATAAAAGAACTTGGCTCTTAATCCTGTAGTTCCTATTTTTTTATCGAACATATTTTATTTTCCAAAAACATACTTAAATCAAATTGATTTTTTAAATGAATCCCTGTAAAATAGATAGCATTTTCAATGGCTTCTTCTAAATTAAATTCTTGTTGGGTTTGTGTAAAATAATGTTGCTTTTCAAAATGATATGTTGCTAAATATTCTTGCTCTGTTTGTCCAGGAGTGGGTATTAATACTGCTTTTTTGCCCAAAACAGCCAAATCCATTATGGTTGAATACCCTGATCTGGAAATAACCAAGTTGCTTTGTTCTATTTTTTCTAAAAACAACTCGGTTGGCAAGTGATTATGCACTTCTAAATTTTCCGAATGTAAATAGGTTGGAATTTTATTTTCTGATGGCAAACCTCTTACTAAAACTAATTTTAATGCTGTTTTTTCAGCTTGTTTGGCTACTAAATTTTCAAAAACAGTTCGTTGTGGTTCAGGCCCTGAAATAATAACAAAAGCATCATATTTCTGTTCTGAAGATAACATCTTTCCTGAAAATCTTGATAATGATCCTATAAAAAAAGTAGGTAACACATTCCGTTTTTTTATGTGTGATAAATTACCACTCAAATTAGTTTCACTTTCGATATCCGGAATCCAACATTCGTTAAACTTTTGTATGAAATGATGATTCATTTTATTGAGCCACTTTTTTCCAAAAGGAGCTTGTATAGACAACTGATGTGTAATAAATACCGATGCTACTTTTTCCGACCAACATCCATACCTATTATCTGAAATTACTAAATCAATATCATTTTCTTTTATTATGGTTATCAACAATTGATGCTCTTTTTTAATGCTTTTTAAAAATCCTGGTAGTTGCAACAGTATTTTAAAATTCATGCATCCATTAGTTATATAACGAATGGTATAACCCGGCAACTGCACCAATTGCAACTGAGGAAAAGTAGTTTTTAAAAAATTCAATGGAGCATTGTCAGCAGCAATAATTACTTCATGTCCTAACTCAATTAATGTATTAATAATGGGAATACATCTAGCAGCATGTCCTAAGCCCCAATCTAAGGGGCAAACCAATATTTTTTTTTGATTTTTGATGTTACTTTTTATTTTCCAATTTAACGAAAGCCACTAAATCGCCTTTGTCGCATGAAGAAAAGCCACGCGCTTCATAAAAACCTCTTGTTTCTTCATTATCATCAGTCAGCAGTACTTTTTGACGAACATTTTTATATTTCTCCAACGCTTTTTGCAACATCAAACTCCCAATTTTTCTTCTTTTGTGTGATTTCAATACTAAAATATCCTGAATGTAAACAATAGTCAATCCATCGCCTACTAAACGAATTAAACCAACTAATTTATGGTTTTCCCAAGCAGTAAGCACATAAAGCGAATTACTCACCGCTTGCTGCAATAAATCAAGACTATTGGTATAAGCCAACCAATTCGCATTATTGTAGAGGCTTAATAAATCTGCCTGATTTAATTTCTTTTCTTCAGAAAACTCAAGATTGTTCATTTGTGTTGAATTTGCTTTTTCTAAACAAAAATAATTTAAATGAGTGTAATCATACTCATAAAACAAGTAAAATATTATCTTTGTTCAAATTTAAACAAATTGTTATGCTAAAAAAAATTGGTCTTGCATTATTCGCTATTTTCGTAATTATACAGTTTTTCAGAATTGACAAAACCAACCCTGAAGTTATTGCTGAAAATGATTTTATCAATGTTGTTAATCCACCTGAAGAAATTGCTGCTATTATTAAAACATCTTGCTACAATTGTCATTCTAATACTACCCAATATCCTTGGTATAGCAATGTTGCTCCAATTTCATGGTGGTTAAAACACCACATTAATGAAGCTAGGGAAGAAGAGTTGAATTTTTCGGAATGGGAAACTTATAATTTAGCAAAAAAAGTAAATATTTTAAAAGAAGCAATAGAAGAAGTGGAAGAAGGAGAAATGCCGCTTTCGTCTTATACAATTATGCACAGTGAATCAAAATTAAATGCCGACCAAGTTAAAACATTAATTCATTTTTTTGAAACATTAAAGGCTGAATATGAACAAGAAGCTCAGGATTTTTTAAATGAATCAACAAAAGAAGAAGACGATGATGAACCTATAAGTAATCTCAAACTCAATGATGGTAAAAAATGGATAGCAAATCCCGAAACCATCACAGGCATCAACAATATGATAGCTATTTTAGGAGATCCTGTTGAAGAAGAACGAGTTATTTTGTATGTTGCTCGAGGACAACAATTAATGGAGGAATTTAAATTGCTTGTTTCTAATTGTACCATGACAGGTGAGGCTCATGACCAGTTGCATAACTATATTTTACCTTTAAAAGAAAAAATTGAACTTTTGAGTAATTGCGAAGACACTACTGCTTGCGATTTTACTTCATTAGATATTTTACGTTTTTTAAACGACTTTAACAACTATTTTGAAGGAGAAAGCTTACCAAGTTGATTTCTACTTATAAAAATTCATCTCGGTCAAATACTCATAAACAGGCTCAGTAAGTAAATACCGAACATCTTTTTTGTCTTTTACCGCTTTTCTAATAAAACTGGAAGATACTTTCATAACAGGAGCATCGCAAAAATGCACATTGGGGTAATTAAAAAAATCGTACGGTTCATGGTTAGTTTTTAATTCCGATTCTTCTCTTTCTTGTTCGGTTAAAGCTCTCGGGTAAACATAAATGGTATGATGATTTAAAATTTCTTCGTGATTTTTCCATTTATGGAAAGTCCTTAAATTATCCTCACCCATAATCAACGAAAATTCATGATTGGGATATTTTTCGTGCAAATAAATCAACGTATCTGAAGTGTAAGATGGTTTGGGCATAGTAAACTCAATGTCAGAGGCTTTTAGTTTTGTGTTGTTTTCAATGGCTACCCTAACCATTGCCAACCGATGATAATCTGCCAATAAAGAGTTTCTGGTTTTTAATGGGTTTTGTGGAGAAACTACAAACCAAACTTCATCTAAATCGGTATAGTGAGCCATATAATTCCCTATAATTAAATGTCCAACGTGAATGGGGTTGTATGTTCCAAAATATAAGCCTACTTTCATTTTTTATTTTTATTTAGAGTTTGTCCATAATGTCCGATTTATTCAACATTTTTATTGTTTTATAAAGGTTTTACTCATTGTTGTTTATTTTTTTTATAGGTATTACCCACTTCTGATTATTTTTTTTATAAGTGTGAGTGAGCTCACTATGTTCGGTTCGTGAACTCACTTTGTTCGGTTCATGAGCTCACTTCGCTCGGTTCTTCGTTATTCTCGACTTTATGGACAGACACTATTTAGATAAAAATTCATTAACCAGTTGATACGTTTCTGCCTGTGCTTTTTCTAAATCGTCATTCACAATTACAACATCAAACTTATCCATATAGCTCATTTCTTTATTCACTTTAGCTAATCTTTTTTGTATTTTTTCTTCTGTTTCTGTTCCTCTGTTTCTTAATCGGGTTTCTAAAGCCTCAATGCTTGGTGCTTGCACAAAAATAGTTAATGCGTTTTCTTTAAAATAATTTTTTAAGCTTAATCCGCCTTCTACATCAACATCAAAAATAACATGGTTGCCTTGTTGCCAAATTTTTTCTATTTCAGCCTTCAACGTGCCATAAAATTGGTTTTGATAAACTTCCTCCCATTCAATAAATTCATTTTTTGCTATTTTTTGCTTAAAAACTTGTGGGGTTAAAAAATAATAATCTCTGCCATCTTCTTCACCTGCTCTTTTTTCTCTCGTGCAGGCAGAAACGGAAAACATTAATTTTAAATTTTGTTGCAACAAATATTTAGTAATAGATGTTTTTCCAGCTCCCGATGGAGCACATATTATGATACATTTTGGCATTTTTAAGAAGTAGTTAGGTGTTAGTAATTAGTAGTTAGGGATTAGTAGTTAGGAATTAGTAGTTAGTAGTTAGTAGTTAGGAATTAGTAGTTAGTAGTTAGTAGTTAGGAATTAGTAGTTAGGAATTAGTAGTTAGGAATTAGTAGTTAGGAATTAGTAGTTAGGAATTAGTAGTTAGGAATTAGTAGTTAGGAATTAGTAGTTAGTTTTTTTTACTAACACCTAACTACTAACACCTTTTTTCACAATACATTAAGCGTTTGTTCTTTAATTTTTTCTAATTCGTCTTTCATTTCTACTACAATTTTTTGCAACTCAGCATGGTTGGCTTTTGACCCCAGCGTGTTTATTTCTCTTCCAATTTCTTGACTAATAAAACCCAGTTTTTTTCCTTGTCCATCAGGCAAAAGCATTGTTTCTTCAAAATAATCGAGGTGTGTTTTTAAACGCAGTTTTTCTTCGGTTATGTCATATTTCTCGATGTAAAAAACAAGTTCTTGCTCCAATCTATCTTGGTTAACGGTTGCACTAATTTCATTTAAGTGTGTTAAAATTCGTTCTCTAACGGTGGCTAATCGGTCTTTTTCGTAGTTAGCTACTTTATCCAACAACTGTTTTATGTTTTTTATTCGAGTTGATAATTCTTGTTGCAAAATTGCTCCTTCCGAAAGCCGAAACGCATTGATATGAGCGATGGCTTCATTTACTGCTTTTGTTATGCTTTCCCACTCGTTTTCAGAAAAAACTTCTTTTTCATCTTTGCTGAACACATCGGGCAGTTGGGATACAATTTTTATTAAATCGGTTTGTTCGTTAAGTTCGGTTGTTATTGCTTTTAAATCAGCATAATAATGCCTGAATAATGCTTTGTTTAACGAATAACTTGGAGCAGCAGCAACTTGTTCAACATAAAGTAAAAATTCTATTTTTCCTCTTTCCAACGCATTGCTAATCAACAATCTTAATTCCGATTCTTTTTCTTTGTAAGCCGAGGGAATACGCATAGCAATATCGGCTTGCTTGCTGTTTAGCGATTTTATTTCGATGTTAATTTTTTTATGATTTACTTCTGCTACGGATTTTCCATAGCCAGTCATTGATTTAATCATTGCGTATTTTTTTAAAACTGCAAATGTAATAAACCTATTGGGATAAAAAATAATGCTGCAGGCATATTGCTTTTAACTAACATCAAAAACAAAATGCTATTTTTGTTGTTCAACTATAAAAAATAATTAAAGAACTATGAGCAACATCAACTTTAAATTTGATAATGGAGTAGGCATTATCATCCTTAACAGACCTGATAAATTTAACAGTTTTGTTCGTCAAATGGCTTTTGATTTACAAGCTGCTTTAGACGAATGTGAGAAAAATCCTGAAGTAAGAGCCATTTACATTTCTGCCGAAGGTAAGGCGTTTTGTGCC
Organism: Vicingaceae bacterium; assembly: GCA_019429185.1. Lineage (GTDB taxonomy): Bacteria > Bacteroidota > Bacteroidia > Flavobacteriales_E > Vicingaceae > BRH-c54. The sequence goes on along the minus strand of JAHYJH010000090.1, from coordinate 4,520 downwards.
GGACAAGATTTAGCGGAAGCCATAGATCCTAAACAAACCGAATTACCTAAAATTGTAGAAGAACATTACAATCCGATTATAGAACGATTGAGAAAAATTGAAAAACCTATTGTTTGTGGCGTAAATGGTGTTGCAGCAGGTGCTGGAGCCAACATTGCCTTAGCTTGCGATATTACCCTTGCAGCAAAATCGGCTAGTTTTATACAGGCGTTCAGTAAAATAGGGTTAATCCCTGATAGTGGTGGAACCTATTACTTACCCAGATTAATTGGACTGCAAAAAGCTGCTGCTTTAATGTTTTTAGGAGATAAAGTAATGGCTGAAGATGCTGAAAAAATGGGCATGATTTATAAAGCTGTTGCTGATGAAGAATTACAAACGGAAGCTTTAAAAATTGCTCAAACCTTAGCTCAAATGCCTACCAAAGGAATTGGGTTGACTAAAAGATTATTGAATGAATCATTTAATAACAACTTAACGCAACAATTAGCAAGAGAAGGTGAATTGCAAAATGAAGCCGGACAAACGTACGATTACCAAGAAGGTGTAAATGCATTTTTGGAGAAACGTAAACCTGTGTTTAAAGGAGAGTAAAGCCTCCCCAACCCCTCCGAAGGAGGGGCTTAAAATACAAAAAATGAATTTTACAATTACTTTAAACAAAAAAAATAGAAGATTAAAGTTTTTCACTTTAGTCTCACTTGTTTTGTGTTTTTTAATATTTTCAACCTTATCTTCCTCACTTTATAGTCAAAATAGCGAGAATAGGATTAAGTTATTAATAAGCTCTAGAGTTGATACATCAGATAAAAACGTAAGAGAAGTTCTTACGTTATATGAAAATTATTTTAACTCAAAACCTGATTCAATTTATAATAATCCCTATTGGAACACGCATGAAAAGGAGTTGTATTATGATTTTGATTTTTCAAGAGCTAGTATATTTCAGGGAGGAATGAAACCTGAGCAATTAGCTCAAATATATCCTCCATTTATTTTGTCTGTAGAACCTATTCAAGAAAAGTATCAAGTAAGAATTTTATTTTCTTCTTCAATCACAGATGAAAAGTATGTAGGTTCAAAAGTTTGGTGTATTCAAAAATTAAATGCTGTTAAGCAAGATGACAAATGGTTGTTAGAGAATTTAATAGTGGAAATTACAAAAAATTGGAAATCGGAAACTGTAGGTTTTATAAAGTATATTTTTCCTAATTCATTAGATTTTAATAAAAAAAGAGCTTTAGAGGCTGAAGATTTTTGTAAAGAGATAATCAAGACATATCATCCAAATTATAAAGATAGCCTTACCTTTTTTTTAACAGACAATATTGATGAAATGGGCTTGCTCGAAAATTTTGATTACTATTTTGTTGGTATGACGAAAGGAAAAGCTGGAAATGGAAAAATTACAAGTGCAAGTGGAGATGCGTTTTATCCACATGAGTTTATTCATGCATTACTTCCCGAAAATGACAAACGAGGGTATATTATTGATGAAGGGCTTGCCGTTTTTCTTGGTACAAAAGAAAATTTAGATGAATACAATGGGATAATTAAAAAATTAAGTGCCGATTTGAAAGCTGAAAAAATTAATTTTGAATCTGTTGTATCTCAAAAAATTAGATTTAACGGTTATCAAACAGCCTATCCGGCAGGTGCTGTAATCTGCGAAATTATTTATAAACACAAAGGAACTGATGGTATAAAACAACTAATTGCTGAAGACACGTCAAATTACAATAACATTATCAATACAATAACAAAAATAACAGACTTACAATTAGAAGAATTTGTAGCTGAATGGAATGAATTTTTAATAAACCAATAAATAAAATTATGCCTAAAAAAATTACCCCTGAACAAAACGCATCAAATATGCAAAATGCTAATAAGGGTTCTAAAGGAACTAACAAGCAGTACGATAAAAATCATGGAAATAGAGGTAAACAATTAAATCCTAACCAAAAAAAGTAAGAAATTTTAACCCTCAAACATTTTGCAACCACACTCTTTTGGTGTAAATTTACGTCAAGCAATATAGAATTATGGCAAGACAAAGTATTTCATTCACAAAGACAAATGACGAATGGTTAAAAGCTCTGAAAAATAGCAAAGAATATGCTAGCAAAAATGAGTTGGTTAATGATTTGATTAGACAGACTCATAAACAACAACAACAAACAGATTGGATAAGTGCCAAAATTGAAAAAGCTGAAAAAAGTGGTTTTACAACTGATACCAAAGAGCAAATTTTAGCACAATCAAAAACCAACCCATGACAAAACAAACTGCTATAAAATTATTTGAAGATAAAAAAGTAAGAACATCGTGGGATGACCAAGAAGAAAAATGGTATTTTTCTATCATAGATGTTATTCAAATTTTAACACAAACAGACCGACCAAGAAAATATTGGAGTGACCTAAAAAGCAAACTTGCAAAAGAAGGAAGTGAACTGTCCGAAAAAATCGGACAGTTGAAAATGATTGCGGAAGATGGTAAAATGCGAGTAACTGATGTGGCTCATACAGAGCAGCTTTTTCGATTAATCCAATCTATACCTTCGCCAAAAGCAGAGCCATTCAAATTATGGATTGCAAAAGTAGCCAAAGAACGTTTGGATGAAATTGAAAATCCGGAAATTGGCTTTGATCGTTTGATGGAAACTTACCTCAAAAAAGGATATAGCAAAAATTGGATTAATCAACGATTAAAAAGCATAGAAGTTAGAAAAGAATTGACTGATGAATGGGAAAATAGAGGTGTTGAAAAAGGACAAGAATATGCTATACTTACCGATGAGATTACGAAAGCTTGGAGTGGTTTTTCGATAAAACAATATAAAAATTACAAAGGATTAAAAAAAGAAAATTTGCGTGACAATATGAGTAATTTAGAATTAGTACTTAATATGTTGGCGGAAGCTACTACCACCGAAATTAGTAAGGAAAAAAAGCCTAAAACTTTTACTGAAAATAAGAAAATTGCCAAGCAAGGAGGCACAATTGCAGGAAATACTCGTAAGGAAATTGAAGAAAAAACAGGAAAAAAAATAGTCAATAAACTTTCAGCAAAAGATTATTTAGAAAATAAAAATAAATTAGATAAAAAATAAAAGAAAAATGAACTCAAACCAACCTCAAGAATTTAAAACCATAGGCGTACTAGGTGCAGGCTCTATGGGTTCTGGAATTGTACAAATTGCAGCAACCAACAAACACCAAGTTATTTTGGTAGATTTGAATGAAGAGGCTCTTTCAAAAGCATCTACAGGATTGAAAAATATTTTATCGCGTTTGGTGCAAAAAGAAAAAATTAACCAAGCTACGGCAGATAATATCATGCAACGTATTACATTTTCTACCTCAACCAACGATTTAGCCAAATGTGATTTGATTATTGAAGCCATAGTTGAAAATTTAGAGGTAAAAAAGAAAGTTTTTGCTCAGTTGGAAAGTATTACTTCAGCCGACTGTATTTTAGCGAGTAATACCTCTTCGCTTTCCATTGCGTCCATTGCAGCAGCTTGTAAAAAACCAGAAAGAGTAATTGGCATCCACTTTTTTAATCCAGCACCATTAATGCCCTTGGTAGAAATTATTCCTGCGGTGCAAACATCCGAAGCTACCAAAAAAACCGCCCGAACATTAATTGACAATTGGGGAAAAGTAACGGTGTTAGCCAAAGATACTCCGGGTTTTATTGTCAACCGTGTAGCTCGTCCGTTTTATGGCGAAGCATTGAGAATTTATGAAGAAGGAGTGGCGGATTTTGCAACCATAGATTGGGCTATGACCGAAATGGGTGGGTTTAGAATGGGACCTTTTACGCTAATGGATTATATTGGTAACGATATCAATTATACCGTTACAGAAACAGTTTTTGAAGCGTTTTATTACGACCCCAGATACAAACCCTCTTTTACACAAAAACGACATTCAGAAGCAGGTTGGTACGGAAGAAAGTCGGGTAGGGGTTATTACAATTATGCCGATGAAGCTAATATGCCGGAACCCAACAAAGACAAAGCATTAGGCACTATTATTTTCAACCGAATTTTAGTAATGTTAATTAACGAAGCTATTGATGCCTTATTCCTAAACATTGCTTCTAAAGAAGATATTGATTTAGCGATGACCAAAGGCGTAAATTATCCTAAAGGTTTATTAAAATGGGCAGATGAAATTGGGTTGGAAAATGTGCTTGCTCAATTAGAAACACTTTTTACCGAATATGGAGAAGACCGTTACCGACCAAGTGTATTTTTGAGAAGAATGGTGAGGGAAGGGAAGAAGTTTTTTTAGTTAAAAATCACACCAATAAATCTTTTGCTATAATGTTAATGCTTTGACTTAGTAATTATGAGACAATAGGGTTGGCAACTATCAACTAATAATTAGGGTTTGCTGAGAAAGTTGCATTACGGCACAACAAATAAGTACAATTTTTTGTTTCCACAACATAGTTTAATGATAATATGGCTGTAAAACGATTTATAGCAGCTAAAATTGTGTGATACG
>JAHYJH010000089.1 GCA_019429185.1 Vicingaceae bacterium | reverse complement strand
TGTAATTTTCATCTGCAAAATGTTTCACCTAAATTGGTGAAAATAATTGAAAGTGAAAAGTCTTTAAAGCATTAGTTTTACTGACTTTTCAACTTTCTTTTCAACATACTCTTGCGGATTTAAGGTATACCACAAATGGAGACTTTGCTTGGAGGGTAAATGTTACTAATAGTAATAATAATTCTGGCGGAGGGTTGGTAGTAGATAACGTAAATAATTACGTTTACTTTGGTGGCGGAATTGCTCAAAATAGTGGTATTAATCCAATTTTTTCAGGAACCCCTCTAGCAGTTAATGCAAGCAGTAGAGATGCTTTTATTGCTAAATACGATTTTAACGGCAACAGACAATGGGTAAAAAATATTGCAGCAGGAACATCAAGCAATTATGTTTGGAGTATGGATGTTGATAATGCAGGAAATATATATGCTACGGGTGTTTATCAAGGCACAGCAGACTTTGACCCAAGTGCAGGCACAAGGAATTTAACTGCTGTTGGCTCGTTAGATGCTTTTGTAGCTAAATACACAAGTGCTGGCAATCATGTTTGGTCTTATGGTATTGGAAGTGCTTCATTTGGTGAAGCTGGTTATGGGATTAAGGTTGACGGTGCAGGAAGTATAGCTATAGGTGGTGCAATGTTGGGGCAAGCTGATTATAACCCTGAAGGTACAGGAGGAACACAAATAAAAGGAGTGAATGGTCAACGCCACATCTTTTTTGGAGAATATGATACCGATTTTAAATATCAATGGGTTCATGCAATAACATCTGCATCAGTTACTTCATCGGATAATTATGCGAATGCTGTACATTTAGATAGAAGTCAAACTCCAAGCCCAGTTTATGTGTGGGGTTATTTTCGAAACAACTCAACTCAAGATTTTGATCCCAACAATGTTGGCGGAAATTTTACTGCTACAGGAACCATGGACAATGCTTTTTTAGCAAAATATTCTACTAAAATTCTATTACCGATTAAACTTTCATACTTCAACGCAATTTGTAAAGAAGATTTAGTAAAATTAACATGGGGAACATATTCAGAAATTAATAATGATTACTTTACCATTCAACGCTCTTCAGATTTAAAAATATGGGAAAATGTTTTAGTGAAAAAAGGAGCTGGAAACAGTAATGTTATAAAATATTATTTAGATTACGATTACTTACCTCTAAAAGGGATTTCTTACTATCGTTTAAAACAAACTGATTATAACGGAAATTTTGAGTATTTTCATATTGAAGTTGTTAATTGTGAATCAAAAAACAACGATATTTCTATTTATCCAAATCCAGTGGATAAAGAATTTAATTTACAGTTAATAGGTAGTAAAAATGATGTTGTAAAAATTGAAGTATATAATTCAATAGGACAAAAAGTGATACTTAAACAAATTACTTTGAAAGATAAAAAATCTAATATAGTTTTTGATGTTAATCATTTAGAAAATGGATTTTACTTTATTAATATTTTAGTTGGAAATGTTTTTGAAACAAAAAAAATAGTAATCAACAGATAGGGTAATTTTCTTAAATTTTAATAAAGATAGTTTTTTACTTATTTTTTTGTTCATTTTTTTACAGGATAATATGCTAAAAATCAACTAATTTATTACTACTCAGCCACCTATTTTTTTACCACAGAGTACACACCACGGAGAGTACACACCACGTAGTAATTAACCCCCTAATTTACAATAAAAATTGAAAAATCTGTGAAATATGTGGCATTATGGGTGGCTGAGTAGTAACACTTATAAGTCAGTTTTAATTTACGTATAATTTGCAACCTTACTAAGTAAATTTACGTACTTGTATGAATAAGTTATTTTACTTTTTTTTAATTATTAAGCATAAACTACCTACATACAAATGGTTAGATTTATTGTATTTTTTGTAATTTATTTTCAATTTTCCATTATTAATGCAACATGTGTTAGTGTTTCTTCTGGTGATTGGGCAAATCCTTCAACGTGGCTTTGCAATGGTATTCCATGCGTTCCATTCTGTGGCGATACAATAATTATTCAAGCAGGTCATACTGTTACAATTACATCTCAACAAGATTATTCTAATCCAGGTTGCACAATACCTATGTTTATTGTTGTAAAAGGCACTTTGGATTTTCCTACAAACGGGCCAAAACTTCGTTTGCCTTGCAATTCTAGCTTTTTTGTCAATAATGGAGGCACACTTTCCTCAACATCTTCAGCAGGTGGAGGTAGTTCTAATTTTTTAGAGATTTGCGGAACAGTAGTATGGAGAAAAGCAGATGGAACGCAAACAGGACCAACTAATTTCGGAGCAGCCCCTTTGCCTATCACTTTAGTTTCATTTGACGCTATTGTGAAAGACAATACTATTCAACTTACATGGATTACATCATCAGAAATCAACAACGATTTTTTTACCATTGAGCGAAGCACAGATGCTCAGCATTGGGAAGAAATACTTACTACCAAAGGAGCAGGAAATAGCAACCAATTTCTAACTTACCTAGAAACTGATTTTAATCCATTAGAAGGAATTTCCTATTATCGTTTAAAACAAACCGATTTTGATGGACAGTTTGAATATTTTAACATTGTGCCTGTTCGTTTTACAAAAAACCATACCTTAGACTTTTCGCTTTTCCCTAACCCTGTTCGGCAAAATGAAACACTAAATATGATTACTTCATTTACTACAGATGAAGAAATTTTGGTGGTAGTAAGAGATTTACAAGGAAAAGAATTTTACACAAAAGCGTTTATAACCATTGAAAACCAAGAATTTATTGGTGTTCCTATTGATGCTTCCATTCCAGTAGGTATTTATATCATTGTTGCAACTTCCGAAAATAGTATTTACAGTAAAAAATTGATTGTAAAATAAGTATTTTAACCTTGACTATCCCTAATTGGTTTTCTTAAAAAGGTTAATTCGTGTTTATAATTTCAACGCATAGAAAGAACGTCAAAAACACAGTGTACTTCGTAGCGAGATAGTGTGGTTGATAAAGAGTAAAAAAAAGAACCGACTCCGAGTACTAGGGAGAACTCCACAAAGTTAAAAGTTATGTGTGTTTCGTATATAATCATTATCTTTGTATAGGATATTTTAATATAGAATAATTATGAATCAATTTAAAGAATTTGATGATTTATTAAAAACGTATAATCAATTAAATATAATTCAGTCAAAAGATGAATTTGATAAAATAAAAATTGATTTTGTTTATCATTCAAACAGGCTGGAGGGTTCTAATTTAACTTTATTTCAAACAGAAGATATTATTAACACTCATTATATTAAAGGGGAGGCTGCTTTGTTAGAGTGTTTGATGGCAATTGATAACTATAGAGCGTTAAATATAGCTCTTACTTTCGGGGCAAATAAATATCCTTTAACTGAAAAAATAGTATTAAATATTCATCAATCCTTACTTAAAAATTCCTTTGAAATTGACCCCGCTTTTGCTTCGTGGAAAGACAAAGGACAAGTATTGGGTGAATTTAAAATTAGTACTAACCGAATAAGACGTACGGAAAATGGAAAAGATGTTTATTATTCTACTCCTGATGTTAAAGAAAGCAAAGAATACGTTTTAAAAGCTTTAGCATTGTATAATTATAGTTCAGAACATTTTTTAGAAAAACTATCTAAATTAGTTCAAAATATGTATAATGCACATGCTTTTTTTGACGGAAATAAACGTATGACAAGATTGATTATAGCAAACCAGTTATTGGCTAATAAACTTCCTTTAATGGTACTTCATAATAATGGAAATGAATATAATGAGGCGTTGTTTAGTGGGTTTGTTAATAAAACAAATAATGCGATTTTAAAATTGTTAAAATTAGAAGCTTGTCGCCAGTTAAATCAAAAAATTGAATTAGTTAAACTGGCAAGTAAATCAAAAAATAATGGCTTTAGATTGATTATTTAAAAATAAAACAAGACTAAAAAGTATTATTTTATAACAACCTCAGTTGCTCCTGTGCTGTATGTTCTATAATCAGCATCACAATAAGAAAGTTCATAGGCATTACTCACCAAATTTCTCAATTCGGTTTTTAGAACTCCTGTTCCTTTACCATGAATGAATATGATGCGAGAAATTTTTTCATTTTGGGCTGCTTCTATGCATTTTTTAGCATGCTGAAGTTGGGTGTATAGTTTTTGCCAATCTTCTAATCGAGTTGGAAATTCAACCAATTCTTCTAAGTGCAGATCAACTTCAATGGTATTTTCATACTTAAACTTATTACTTTTTTTATATTTTTCCAATAAGGTTGATTTTGATAAAAATGATTTTTTTCTTAAATCATCTTCATCCGTAAAAGAAGGTTTGTTAAAGGTATAAACAGTATGTTCATTTTCATTAATTACAACAACATCAGTTAGAGCAACTTGTTGTATAAACCCATGACTATCATGAATCTCAACAATTTTATCAGAAATTATTTTAGTAATAACTCCTGAGAGGGCTTCGTTTATAAATTTTACTTTATTGCCTATTTTAGCTTGCATAATTTTAATCTTTAAATAACCACAGAGGCTCAGAGGACACTGAGAATCCCCTAACTTTTAAGTACTCCTAAGTATTAATAAGTACTCCTAAGTACTCTATTTCTAAAAACAAACATTCCAAAAACGGTTGCGGCTAACAACAAAAATGCTCCCACTTGATGCACAACTCCTAACCAAACAGGAACAGCATATAGCAAGGTAAATACGCCTAATAAAAATTGAAGAAATACAACAGTCAACATTATTTTTAAGCTTAACAATTGGATGTTGGTTAACTCTTTATTGGCTGCCTTAAACCAAACAAAAACGACCAATCCGACCACTATGATTGCCAAATAACGATGAATAAATTGTACTCCTGCCAAACCTTCTGTGAAATTTTTCCATAAGGGTTTTATGGCAAAAACAGCATCATTTATCCATTGATTTTCCATTTTTGGCCATGTGTTCATAATAAATCCTGCATTTAAACCAGCAACGAAAGCTCCATAAATAATTTGAACAATTAATACAATTAACAATAAATTCAGGCTTTTTGAGAGTGATGGAAAATAGGTATATTTAGGAGCCCCGATAGCTATCGGGATGTTTTCAACCAAACCAAGTGCTACCCAAAATGTGTAAGCAAAAGTTAAAAAAGCAGTAACAAGATGAATTGCTAACCTGAAATGGCTTACATCTGGGTCTTTATTCAATCCACTTTCCACCATCCACCAACCAAAAAAACCTTGCAATCCACCCATTCCAAACAAAATAACACATTGAATTATCATTTTTTTTGATATCCTCTTTTTAAGTAAAAAATAAATAAATGGAATTATAAAAACCAATCCAATAATTCTTCCAAGTAAGCGATGCAAGTATTCCCAAAAAAAAATAGATTTGAATTCATCTAAGGTAAAATGCGTGTTTATAATCTGATATTCAGGAAATTGCTTGTATTTATCAAATGTTTCTATCCATTGAGTTTCGTTTAAAGGTGGTATTATGCCCATAATCAATTTCCATTCGACCATTGAAAGTCCAGAATTGGTTAATCGAGTGATTCCGCCAATTAATACCATCAAAAAAATAAGCAAACACCCTGAAATTAACCAATAAAATATAGATTTATTTTGATTTTGTATTAAAATATTCATTTTCCAAAATTACTTCTTAAAAATTGTAAAAAACCAAGAATTTTTAAGTTTTTCGACATCTAAAAGCATCAGTAATGCGATTAACAAAAACAAGGAAGTGAAAATTTTATATCGAACAATAGCACCCATAATTGGAGTGGTTAATCCTATAATTATTGCAGAAACAATTGCATAAAGCAAACAAAAATAAAATATTGACGGATGAGCTATTGATTTTTTTCTAAAAAATAAAACAACAACTATCAACATTAAAAATAAACTATTTTCTAATGCACTAAATAATGTGAAAATAGAATAGCTCTCCCACAAAAAAGGTCGAAGCAATACATTTATAAGTGCTTCTGGCATAAACAAAAAGACATCGGAAATAGTATTGAATTTTGGTTGGTTAATAGCACTTCCCACATCAACTTTTTCCACTAAATAAATAAAATCTTGCTGTTTATTTATTAACACAGAAAATGGATTATAATCTTCAGTAAAAAAAACCATTAAGAAGCTAATTGCAATTAACATGAATACTGTTGCTAAATAACTATAAAAAGCAGTAAAAGTTGTTTTTTTATAAACGGCATATCCTATTAAACAAGGGATGAGAGCGACCATAACGCTTACTTTCGTAAACAACATTAATAATGCTGTAACGAAAAGAAATACCCAACTTTTTAACCAACTTTTGGAAAGTTTAAAACTTTCCAAAAGTTTGAAAAAATGGATTAAAAAGAAGCCCAATGCAAAAATGATAACTCCTTCTTTTAATAAACCAGAACCCCAAAACAACAGTGATGGAATAAAACAAATCACAAGAAACAACAGTTTTTTTGTAGCCTCAAAAAAAGGCAAAAATGCTTTGTAAATAGCTATTAAACCAACCAAAGCAACAAAATTTATAAAAACATTATGTACGTGATAAAAACCAAAAGAAAACAGACGAATAAACATATTAAAGCGAATCATTATATGTGTGTCGCTCAAAAAATTACTATTATTTATTCTGTACCAATAGCCCATTTTGGAATAATACTGTTCATGAAAATAAGCTGTGTTAAAGTCTAATCCAAAAAGCAGTTGAATAAAATCAATGGGATTACTTTTAATGGAGTCGAACAAAATTTTACTATCATCAAAATACTTAAAAACATCTGCTGTTATTCTATCCGTATAATAATACGTATAAATCATAGTAATTAATATGCTAATAATCACTTTTACACCAAATAGCATTATTATCCAATAAGACGAAATAGGAATTTCTTTAAAAAAAGAAAGTTTGCTTATGAGTAAGCAAAAAATTACAACATAAAATATGGTAAGAAGAATTTCCAATTGGAATAAATTAAAAAAATAAAAGTACTATAATTTTTGATTTACGATTTTTGATTTTTGATTTTTGATTGAGAATCCCGAAAAATGTTTTTATTTTAAAAAAATTAACCAGTGTCTGTCCATAAAGTCGAGAGTTTGGTTCATAATGTTCGAGATTGAGGTTTCGATAACTTGATAATCAGGAGTGTACTAAAGTACATGACTGATTTGAAAGTCGAGAATAACGAAGATATCGGACATTATGGACAAACTCTAACTAACCTTCACAATTAAATTTTCTTTAATGCGGCAATGCAAGATTTTACCAACTTCAATAGCCAATTTTTTTTGATTATAAATAGAAATAGTCATCTTAAAAATAAAAGCTGTGTTTAACTCTTGTAGCATTACCAGAGCAGTACTCTCTTTATAATAAATATTATTTACTTTAACTTTAAATTGATTGGAATGAGCTAAATGGAGGTCTTCCTCTTTTATAATTCTTATGTTTTCAGGCTTAATACCAATTTGTAATTCATCTAATCTATTCGTTTCTAAATACTCAAATCTAAATGTACTTTCTATTTCTTTGCAATAATATTCGCAATCAGAATGGGTTGGTTTTAATGACAAAAAGTTACTTATTCCTAGTAATTTAGCTATGTTTTTTGGCAAAACATTATTAAATAGTTCATTAATAGAGCTGCTAAGTTGTAGTTGTCCATTATCAATAAAATGTAAATAATCGGCAACTAAAAAAGCACTGTCTTTATGATGAGTTGTCATCAGTATAGTTAAATTAAATTTTTGGTGCAATTCTTTTAAAAGAAGGCAAAAATCTTCTTGCAAACTTTCGTGAAGTGCAGAAGTAGGTTCATCAAGCAGCACAATTTTTTTTTCCATTACTAAAGCCCTAGCAAGAGCAACTCGTTGTTGCTCACCACCACTTAAACCTTTTGTACTTCGATGCAAAAGGTGAGTAATAGCTAAATGATTCGCAATTTCGGCAACTTTTAATTGAATAATTTCATGTGTAAATTGCTTGTTAATTTTTAAGCCATAAGCAATATTTTCAAAAACATTTTTATGAGGAAATAATGCATTATCTTGTGGTAGGTAAGCTATTTTTCTTAATTCAGGTGGGATAAATGTAGTTTCTTTTTGCTGAATAAAAACTTCTCCTTTAAAAGGAAAAATTAAACCAGCAATAAGTTCTAAAACGAGTGTTTTTCCGCTTCCTGTTGAGCCTAAAAGCACATGGAATTTTCCCTCTTCCAAATGAAGATTAATATCGCTTAATGCAAAATTCCCTACGCTTGCGGATATGTTGTCTAGTTTAATCATCTTTTCTATTTAATAAAATTCGAGTAAACGATAAAACCAATAAACTTACTGTGAAAAGAATTACAATAAAGGTAACTGTTCCTTTTATATCGGCCATTGAAAGTTTCATGAAAATAGCAGTTGGCAACGTCTCTGTTTTCATAGCCATAGATCCAGCAATGGTTATAGTTGCTCCAAATTCGCCAATAGCTTTAGCCCAAGTAAGCACCACTGCCGATATAATTCCTTTTTTTGCCAATGGTAGCGATATGGTTAAAAAAGCAACCTTAGGTTTAGCCCCCATAGTACGAGCAATATTTTCGTATCGCACAGGTATTTCATCAAAAACAGCTTTTATTAATCGAGTGGAAATACCCAATATGGTAATAAATTGAGCCAAAACAATTCCCCAAAATGTGTAAACTACATCAATTACATTTTCTCTAATAAGTAATCCCAAAGGAGTTTGAAAGAAAATTAAGATAATTGCTCCTAATGCAGCCGGAGAAACTATCATAGGAAATTCCAACATTATATCTACTACTGGTTTAAAACGAAAATGATACCTACTAAGTGCATAAGCGGCAGGAACAGCAATAAGTATAGCCATTAATGTAGCAATACTAGCAGCTATAACACTTGTATATACTGCATACATTACTCTCGAATCGGAAAAACTATTGCCCAATGAAGAAAACTCAAAGTAATAAAACGCAGAAACAATCAGTATCCCATAAATAATTAGAATACTTATTGCTGTTGCTATAAATGTTGATTTAAACTTCATTAAACTTAAATTTACCAACCAATCACTTTTGTTTAGAGTTTGTCCAACCATTTGGCACTTCATATTCTCCTCCCACAGGTTTACTCGTGCCAATATATGTTTCTGCTTCGGCAGGTGTTGTAAAATAACTGTATTTTTTAAAAATAGCTTTCCCTTTTTCTCCAGTTACATAATTAATAAAATATTGTGCTAATTCTTTATCTTGAGTTAAGGTTGAGATAGCAATTGGGATATATCCTATACGAATAATTTCATCGCTTTTTAGCGGAATAGTTACTATCATTTCGGGATTCCAATAATGAAAAACACGCCACCCAATAACAGCATCAACTGTTGAGAGTGCTATTGCCGAGGCAGTTTTATCACAACTTTCGGTATAATTGCTTAGGTTTTTCTTAAATTGTTTTATTTCATTTTCTGAAAGATTTTTTTCTAGAATCTCTACTGCATAAGCACCTACACAAACACCTTCCGGATTAGCAATAGCCACCTTAATACCAGGTTTGCATAAATCTTTTAACGATTGTATGTTTTTTGGATTCCCTTTTTGAACATTGATGGCATTCACTAAGTAAACCACTTGTTGCTCTGTTTCAGGATAAACTAAATTTTCTCTTTTCGCAATTTCCATATAGTCGGATGAACCGGGAAAGTAAATATCACCTTTGCCCGATAATTTCATTTGCGATAATACATAACCCGAACCACCAAATATCACATCAACCTTAACACCTGTTTCTTGTTGAAATTGCTCCACAATTTCTTCTGTTGGTGGCTTAGATGCAGCTCCTACATAAATGAGTAGGTTTTGCCCTTCAAAAGTGTTTTCAACTTTGGCTTTAATTTTTTCCTCAACATTTTCTGTTTTATTGTTACTGCAAGCAAATAGTTGTACAGATAAAATAAATAATGCCACTTTTTTCATAATTTTTTATAATTGAATAATTCTGGTTTAAAAGTTATCATACACATACTCCATAATGCTGGATTATCACTATCTCCACCTTTTAAAGTTTCCATACTTTTTTCTGCTAATAAGTATGAAAACCCGACATCAAGCGTGGTATATTCATTAAACTTATATTTAAAAGAAAAATCGTTTTCAAACCCTAAATAAGAATCAATTACATCACCTTTTGTATCAACCACCTTATTTTGAGTGTAAAATAAATGTCCATCAACACGAATCGAAAGTTTTTTGTTTAATTGATAATTTAGAAACAGATAGGGGTTAACCAATCCACCATTTTTTACATCTTTAGGAAAGGAAGTAAAATAATCCATATTACCCATAAAACGGTGTGCAACGCCAAACAAAGGAACAAACGAATTATAAATATTATCAGGATTTTTTGCATCATCACCACTTTGAATTTCGGCACCAATTGTAGAAGTTAGTTTACCAAACCATTTATATTTTATTTCGGGCTGTACATAAAAAGCATCAATTTCAGCTCCACTCAAATCATTTCCATATTGGTAATAGGCAGCTGTTGTAAAAATAAAATCATTTTTGGTAAAAGTAAACCTACCACCGCTTGTGGCACGTAAGTAAAGCACATCTGGATTCGTTTTATGCTCATATCCATCAACAACATTAATAGTCATTAACTGAATATTTTTAGTAAGTTTATATGTTAAATGATGAAATGCCATCAATTTATAATTGTTTGTTGGAGATGTAAAATCCGTTTCAAACACATTTTCTTTAGCTTGGCTAAAAGCTCCCATAACGTCTGTTGAAAGTTTTTCAGAATTATAAAATAAACGCACACCTTCATGAGCTCTACTGAATTGCGACCAATTTGCTGGAGAAAATAACCTGTTATTATCAATGTCTAATTTTTGACGACCAATACGAACTGAAAAATTTTCGTTTAACGATGGTTCAACATAAGCTTCGAAAATTCCTAAGTTGCTTCCTTTAGAAAACTGCCCTTCAGCACCCCAAACACGAACATCTTGAATGGAAGTGTGAAAAATAAATCCTTTACTTTGATAAGTAAACAACAACCGTGAGCGATTCGACACAAAAAAGGCAGGACTAGTAGTATCGTTGGGCAATGTTCTATATCCATCTCTAAATTCGGCACGTGGACGAAAATCTAACCCTATGATAAAAGATTTATTTTGTATATTTTCTTTTTCGTTAAAAGCTGATGTAACAGCAATTGAATCAACCTCTCGCTGTGTAATAATTCCTTTTTGAATTAAAATATCAGTCAGATTAACAGGTGTTTGAGCCGTTAAACTAACTGAAACACTAAGAAACATTCCAAATACTAATTTTTTTGATAAATTCATTTTATTATTTTCATTATGTTTTTAAATGAATAGCGATAAATATACTTTTAGGCTATTTTTGATTGATTAGTTATTATTAAAAATTTAGGTTTTTAGATTCGTCAGCAATAAATTGAGCCACTTTTTTTTCAAATTCATGAAACTGTTGAATGGCTTTTTCACCTGCTTTGGTAATCGTTGCCCCACCGCCACCTTTGCCTCCAAGTGATTTTTCTACTACTATTTCCGAAGCACGTTCATTCATCTCGTTTACCATCTGCCATGCTTGTCGGTAACTCATTTTCATCCCTTTTGCAGCAGAGCTAATAGAGCCTGTTTTATCAATTCTTTCCAATAATTCCACACGACCTTTTCCTAAAAATTTTTCGTTTCCAGTATAAAACCAAATTCTAAAACTAATATTAACTTTATTTTTAGTCATTCATTATGTTTATAAAAACATAATGCAAATAAATAACACAAAGTATGAATAAAATATGATTTTCATCATTTTATAAAACATTTATAAAGTAACTATTTCTCGCTATAAACAATACAGCTACCTTTTAGCAATGCTTTAGAAAGACTGTATTTTTTATCTTCATCAAGCATATTAAAATCGCGACTCATTAAACCAAACCCTTCATCGTAGCCAATTAAGGCTGTTGCAGCAAAATTGATGGTTTCTAAGGTTAATTCCCTTAGATGAATACAGCCTTCGCTTCCACCAATTCGTTCGGAAACTTTTCGGGTAACCCCACGCTCTATTTTAATACCTATCAATAACTTGGCTTTTAGTGCAACCAAAGGACAAGCCCCATGCGGATGATTAGCAAATTCGCTTTTAGCATGAACAATTGTTTTTGTTTTGGGATTAATATGAAGGTTTAAGCGAATTAAATGATAAGGATCGAGAAAAGTAGCTTCCAACATTAAATTGCCGTTTTCTAATTCAAAAGCTTCAATACCAATATCTCGTTTTGAAACCAATCGTTTCACTGGTATTCGTTCTCCAGCAGGAATATAATCTTTACTCATAATGCTATATTTTAAATAAATTGAAAATTAACTTTAATGTAAAATACACCAATTAAAGCTATGCTACCAATGATTTTTATCACTTGTAGCTTAGGGTCTGTAATGAAATAATATACATTTAGCCTTGCTCTTTTGCTCGCTAATTGCGTTGAAAATACTCGCCATAGCGTTGCTATGTCTGTGTTTTTCGTCTTATTAGCAAACAAAATAACTTCGCCTATTCTGTACACTTTATTTCATTACAGACCCTTAGCTTGACATCTTTAAAAAATCAGTAAGTGCATAAATTACATTATTAAAAACAAACTCAATAAATGGTGCTTTGTTATGCTTAGTTTGAGCCATTTCTAATGTTTCATAATAATGTAACCGGCTGTCTTTTTCACTACTGATATTGGTTATTGGATAACCGGCTTGCAACAAAACTAAATTCATTACCAAGCGAGCGGTTCTTCCATTTCCATCAATAAAAGGATGAATAGTAACCAACCTTTCATGCATTTCTGCTGCCAAAACAATGGGGTGCATTCTTGTTTTATTTTCATTGTAAAACAAAAAATAATCTTCCATTAATTTTGATAGTAAATAAGGCTCTGGGGGAAAATGCTTACTCCCTGAAATTCTTACATTAACATCACGGTATTTTCCAGCATTTTCTTTATCTATGCCTCGCAAAATTAACCCATGAATTTGTTTTACAAAATGTTCATTTAATGGTGTAGCATTATTTACCAACTCAGAAAGCATATCAATAGCTTCGGCATGATTTACTGTTTCAAAATGCTCTCTAACAGATTTGCCACTAATTGTCAAACCTTTTTCTATAACCAAAGCAGTTTCTTTGAGGGTCATGGTGTTTCCCTCAATCCTATTACTATCGTAAGTATATTCCACTTTATAGTAATCCATCAATTTTGCTAAATGAGCTTTAGATAACGGTCTTTTTTTTTCTAACTGAGCTTTAAGTTCATCAGCTTGTTTAATTAAAGCATTATTATTAAACGATTTAGATTTGTAAGCAGCCCTACTCTCTGCCAATTGTAAGGCTTCTAAACCATATTCTTCATCTTTAATTTCTTGATAAATTTTTTCACTTAGCCATTGCAAAACGAGTTTTTTCACATCTATACCATAATAATTGGCAATGGTTTCTAATTGATTTTTAGATGGCATTCTACTTCCGCTTTCATACCTGCTAAACAAAGTATAATCAATACCTATTGCCTCTGAAACTTCTTTCAAAGATAGGTTTTTACTCAACCTAGCATCTTTAAGTAATTTAGCAATTGTGTTCATCTCAATTAATTTATTTTACAAATATAGTCATTTTTTATATATATTGACATATTTTGTCAATTTTATTCAATAACTTATTCAACAACATAATGACATTTATCATAATTAAATCAATTATAACAATCTAATTTTGCCGATAGATGTTACAAAAACATACATATTATATGCTTTCTCGCATAAAAGCTCCTGCTTGTTATAAAAATATTAAACAGCGAGATCCATTATATTTCTAAAAGAAATTTTTCCTAATTTATTATAAAAAAATATTTCAATCTTTACGGCTGAAGGTTTTCGGCTGTACAATAAAATATAAACAGATGAAACATAAAACCATTATAGAACCTTTTAAAATTAAGTCGGTAGAACCCATTTATATGTCCACCGAAGAAGAAAGAAAAGCATTTTTAAAAAAAGCACATTACAACACATTTTTATTGCAATCGGAACAAGTAGTTATAGATTTCCTTACCGATAGCGGAACCTCAGCAATGAGTGCCGAACAATGGGCAGGAATTATGCGTGGTGATGAATCTTATGCTGGCTCAAAATCTTGGGAACGCATGGAAAAAGCAGTTAAACACCTTACAGGAATGGAATTTATACTTCCAACACACCAAGGTAGAGCTGCCGAACGAATTATTTACGGCTATTTAGGAGGAAAAGGCAAAACTTTTATCAGCAATACACATTTCGATACTACCCGAGCCAACATAGAATTTTCTGGAGCTGAAGCGATTGACATTGTAATTGACGAAGCAAATGACCCCGCCTTAATTCATCCTTTTAAAGGAAACATGAATACCGAAAAATTAGAAAAACTAATTGTAGAAAAAGGTGCTAAAAACATTGGAGCTGTTATACTAACGGTAACTAATAATAGTGGTGGCGGACAACCGGTAAGCATGAAAAACACAAAAGAAGTTAGTGCAATTTGCAAAAAACACAAGGTAATGTTGTTGTTAGATTGTTGTAGAGTTGCCGAAAATGCTTATTTTATTAAACACAGAGAAGAAGGTTTTGAAAATTACACCTACGAACAAATTGCACAAGAAATGTTTTCCTTAACCGATGGAGCAGCTATGAGTGCAAAAAAAGATGCGTTAATAAATATGGGTGGATTTTTAGCCTTACGAGATAGTAAAATTGCTGAGGAATGTACCAACTTATTAATCATTACGGAAGGTTTTTCTACTTACGGAGGTTTGTCTGGTAGAGATATGGAAGCGTTGGCAATTGGTTTAAAAGAGGTTTTTGAACCTGCTTATTTAGAATATAGAATTAAAAGCACCGCTTACCTAGGCGAACATTTACACAAAATGGGTGTTCCGGTAATGATGCCCATTGGTGGACATGCAGTATATATTGACGCAAAAAAATTATACGACCACATTCCAGTTAATCAATATCCTGGTCAGGCGTTGGCTTGCGAACTCTACTTAAAAGCTGGAATAAGAACAGTAGAAATAGGCTCGGTAATGTTTGGGAAGTATGATGAAAACGGAAAATTGATTCCTGCACCAATGGAATTAGTTCGTTTGGCTATTCCAAGACGAGTTTACACACAAAGTCATATTGAATATGTAATTGAAACTTTTGATGAAATACTTAAAAACAAAAAACAAGTGAAAGGGTATGAAATTAAAAAAGAAACGCTATTACTGAGACATTTTACTGCTTATTTTGAGCCTAAAGTATAACTTATCAAACCTAACAGGTTTTTGAAACCTGTTAGGTTTTAATTGGCTTCACTTAACTTTTTATCCATAATATACACAAATCAAATAGCTTTTCGGGAAAACTTCTTTTTTAGCACAACAAAATGTTATTAACATATTGATTGTCAATAACTTATTTTTATTTTTGTAATTAATTTGTTAATTTTACTTACTTTTA
>JAHYJH010000088.1 GCA_019429185.1 Vicingaceae bacterium | reverse complement strand
TACTCGCTTACTAACTGTAATTTGTAATGCTCGTCTCATTTTTTACCGCAAAAAAAAAGAAAAATGCAAACCTATTATCAAGCAGACAATATATTTATCGACAGGCAATTGTTAATCAATGCACTAGGTGTACGACAAATATGACAAATATCCCATTCGTCAAAAAATATAGTAACTCCTATATAACTAATTTTTAATTTAATGATTTTAAATATATTACAAAGTTATCTGTTTTGAGGTTGGAATTTTTCTATTCTCGCTAACTACTCAACTGCTCATTTTGCCACAGATTTCACTAATTTGCACAGATTAATAAACGCTAAAAGCGTTTATTTTGTGAAAATTTAATCACAACGAGTAGCATCAACACAATATTAAAAAATAAACAAGCCGTTGATAAATCTGTGAAAAAAATCTGTGCAAATTAGTGAAATCTGTGGCAAAGAGAATAAAATAAGTGATTGAGTAGTTATAATATATAGTTTCAATACGTTTAAAATCAATAGGTTGATTTTTTAAAAGTGTAGTATTCCATTAAAAAGGGAAATTTGTCGTACACCCCTGGTAACTTTATTTAAGGTGTTTTAATGAGTAATTACTAAAAAGGACATAAAAGACTATTCGTTCCACAAAATCCTAAACCTAGTACCTCCAATCTTTTATATGTATCATTGCTTAAATTTGTTCCGCTAGGTGGAGGAGTCGTAGTCCAAAATTCCCTAGATCTCGAAGAAAAAATACCCAATCCATTTTCTATGTTTGTAAATGCAGGTTTTTCTTGATTAAGGTTATTAGAAGGTTCACTTACCTCCATAAATACATTCAAATCGGTTCCTGTAGTAATAAATTCTAATGTAACCAAATTTGGTTTTCTATGGGATAAATTGGGGATGGTAACTGGGATGTTAGCCATAAGATTATCAAAAAAAGTGGCACTTGAAATTGACCAATCTAAACTTTCTCCTGCAATGTTTGTGGTGGTTTTCATTTCACCTAAACGCATTACAATTCTCTCAGCTTGGAAAGAACTATCATTAAAAAAATTAGTGTAATTAAAAATCAATCGAGCTTCAACTCTACCCATATTGTTACCAGATTTTACAGATATTGTTTTATCTTTTGAGTTAAGATTTCCATCGTTAGCTGTTCCTATCCAAAAATTAAAAGTAGCTGGGTTAGCTATTGTAAGATTCCCTACAATCTGAGTTTCGGAAGTTATCAATTTATTAAGTTTATTGTTTATAATTTTTAATTTATATAAATTATTTCTATTAATTGTAGCTGTAAATTTGAATAACACATTGGAATCGTTAGCAAAAATACCTGGGTTTTTAGGTCTTTCATTTATAGTACGAGTTAATGGATAAGTTTGAACAAAGTTTCCGTTATCGCCTCTCAATTCATCAACCATAACACTTAATTCATCTTTAGGATAATTAAAATTATCGGAATTTGCAGCTAAATCGGTTGCACTAACTCCATCTTGCAAAAAAGCACGATTAATTTTCACATAATGTTCCGTATCGTTTGGGTTTATAGCAGCATAAACAACTGTTATATCTTTGTAATCAGCATTGATATCAACTTTGGTTTCGCATGAAAATAAAATAATAGTCGCTAAGAGCAGTGTGCTGAATGTAATTTTGTTCATAGTAAATTTAAAAAATTAAAAAGAAGACAAATTTAGTGTTTTTTCTAATAGAACAAACAATATTTGTAGTTTTGTTTTTTTAAATTAAACTTAAAACGATGTCAATACATACTAATGATATTAAAAGAATAACTACGCATATTCTTCAAGAAATGAAATATAACAATGAAAAGATAGCAATGCTAACAGGCTATGATTTTTCATTGGCAAAAATTGTTGATACGGCAGGAATTGATATTATTTTGGTTGGCGATTCGGCTTCAAACGTGATGGCTGGACACGAAACAACCTTACCCATTACCTTAGATCAAATGATTTACCATGCTTCTTCTGTGGTAAGAGCAGCACAACGAGCATTAGTTGTTGTTGATTTGCCTTTTGGGTCGTATCAAGGTAATTCTAAAGAAGCACTATCATCGGCTATCCGAATTATGAAAGAATCGGGTGCTCATGCTGTGAAAATGGAGGGAGGAAGTGAAATTTTAGAATCAGTAGAGCGGATACTTTCGGCTGGTATCCCAGTCATGGGGCATTTAGGATTAACACCGCAATCAATTTATAAATTTGGAACGTATGTGGTTAGAGCCAAAGAAGAAGAAGAAGCAAAGAAATTGTTGGAGGATGCAAAATTGTTAGAAGATGCAGGTTGTTTTGCTATTGTTTTGGAAAAAATTCCAGCTCATTTGGCAACAAAAGTCGCTAAAGAAGTAAAAATCCCAATTATTGGAATTGGTGCAGGAAATGGTGTTGACGGACAAGTATTGGTTTTACACGATATGTTGGGTATAACCCATGAGTTTAGTCCTCGATTTTTAAGAAGGTATAATAATTTGTATGAAGAAATAAAGGGTTCGGTTGAATCATATATAAAAGATGTAAAATCACTCGATTTTCCGAATGAGAAAGAACAATACTAACTATTTAGAGTCTGTCCATTTAGTCGAACATTATGGACGAACTTTAATTACCATTATTTTTTTTCCATTGCTTGTAGAAGGTTTTTTCAACCTGAATCATTACATTAAATATTGATTTTGCCCAATAATTTCTCATTCCAATTCCTCCAGCTTTTCCAATAATTTTTTCTGTTATCAATACTTTTTTTGTTTTAATATCAAAGATAGTAACATAAACAGTTCCTTGTTGTTGCCCTTTATTAAAAGATTCTACAATAAAAACAACGCCAATTCCTTGTTTTTTTTCTCCAACAGCATAGCCGTTAATGATGGAGTTAATGGTTTTATCAGCATCATCAAACTTATAATCGTTGTATGACATAATTTTGTCGTCATCAATTTTAGAGTTTATTTTTTCAACAATACTAATATCATTGAAAACAGACGTTTTTTTGAATGTTCGTTTTAAATCATATTTAGCTGATTCATTCACAATTAGCATATTCCACCCAGGCATGTATTTGGTTTTTAAGTCATAACCATTAACTGGGGCAGCGCCAGCACCTTGATCAAAGGACCCAACAAATTTGGCTTTAGAAAAATCAAGTCCATACCAAACTATTTCATCTCCAGACAAGAAGTCTTGAGCGGTATGTTGAGCAAATGAAATTGAGGTAGAGATTACAAAAATGGATGTTAAGATTAGATTTCGCATAATTTTAAAATTTTATAAATTAGAGAGGTTAGTTATAATTTTCTTAATTAATACTATTTTTAAAGTACCTGAGATGGGACTCGAACCCACACGTCTTACGACACACGCACCTCAAGCGTGCCTGTATACCAATTTCAGCACTCAGGTAATTGAGCAGGTAAAAGTATTAAAATTTTAAGCAAAAAAAAAGATTTTTATAAACGAAAAACACATGGTAATAAGCCAAAAGCAATTTATAAAGTAGGTGCTGCAAAAGTTGTAGTTTGGGAAAACAACAATACTGATGGAATAACTTGTAAAAACTTCAAAGTGGAAAAAACATACAAGCAAGGAGAAAAGTGGAAAACAACAAGCTCTTTTAACGAGACGGAATTACTGGAACTCAAAGCAGCGATAGAAAAGGCTATCAGTGAAGAAAGCGTAAAGTAAAAAAAAACAACTAAACAAAAACAGCCTCTTTCACTAAGACCAAAACCGATAAAATCTAAAGAGGAGCTATAAAATGCAAAAACAAACCATGTTCTTGCATTCTGTTGATGCTATATTCAACTCTAAAAACAATATCATAATACGTTGATAAATCTAATGATGCTCCAACACCAAAAAGCATTTCATTATTTAAAATATTAGTGTTTTTGAGTTTTTTATCATCTACATAACCAGCATCAAAAAAAACGCCTGGATAAACAGCTATGGGAATTTTTCTGAATTTTTCTGCTGATAATATTCTTGCATGATACACTTTGTCCTTAACAAGAGCATAGCGAAGTTGTGATTTGAAAAAAGCATAATTTTCTCCGTTTATCACATAAAACTCATAGCCTCTCACTAAGTTATTGTTGTATCCCAAACCACTTAACAAAGCAAATGGAGGTCGTTCAATAGAGTATTTTCCTTTTAAAGAAGTTGCAAAATAAAAACGATTACTTAATTCCCAATATTTCCGATAACTGCCTAAAAGAAACATGGAACTATTTTCTTTTTTGGTTATTCCTAATCCATTTTTAACGGCACTAAATTCAACAAAGTACCCTTTAGTTGGATAACTCTTAAAATTTCGTTTATCGCGTCTGAAATTATACAGTAAACTAAAATAATTCAATTCGTTATCTTGCGTAAATAAAAAATCTTTATTTAACATTAAAATCGTATCATTCACTTCTAAATAATGATGCTGAATTCCTAACAAATGCGTATTATAAAGTTTTGGTCGATATTCATAATTAAACTTCGATACAAATTCTTTTTTAATGAATTGTTCATTTATTTTCAGAAAATCTCTTTTATTATCCGTTGTGTTATAAACAACTTCGTGGTTTCTGCTATAGCTAAACCCTATCATGAATCCTTGAGTTTGCTTTTTGTTTGCAAAAGGCACATGATATCTAAATTCTGCTTTTTCTGTATAGCCACCCTGAAGTTTAAAGACTAAACGTTCTTTGCGTCCTCTAAAATTTTCCTTTGCCAAAAACATTCCATAATTTGCCCTGTCAAAATCTTTCGTTTTCCACCAAGTATTAAAGTTTGTTTCTTCAACTTCAAAAATTGGAATTGGCCACCAATACCAGCGTTCTTCAACAGTAATATAAACAGAAATGTAGGTATCGGTAAAATACACCACTTCTAAATTTACAAAATTGAAAAGCAGGGTATTCATTAGGTTACTTTGAGCTCTCTCTAAAGTTTTGTTAAGCTCATTGATTGAAATTGTATCTTGAATAGCAAAAGGAAGTTCTCTTGAAATAATATGGGCTTTGGTGGTTTTATTTCCTATAATTTTAATTTCGGAAATAATATGAATATTGCTTAACGTATCTTGTGCAATACTAGACGTTTTACAAAACACAAAAGACACCAACAAAAAAAAATAATAACTTTTAATGGAAAATGAAGGAAAATAATGCATTAGGACAATTATGGATTTAGAAAACGCATAAATTCATCATATTTATTTTGTAAATCAATTTGATAATCCGTTTCGTTGTAGGATGCTGTAATTTGGTAATTAAACCGCTCAAATGTGCTTAAAATACGAGTAATTTCGTTTTTATTAATTTTAAGTGTAACCTCCAATTTAGTAGAATCAGGATGAGAAGTGATGAAAGAAGCTAATATTTTTGCATTATCCGATTCAACAATTTTAGCTATTTCAGAAAGTGAATAATCATTGATATTAAGTTCAATTGTTATTATACTTCCTTGATTAGCAATAGAAACCGTTTCTGAAAAAAATTTCAGAATACTATTAATAGTAATTATTCCTAAAAACCTTCCTGTGCTATCTAATACAGGAAGTAAATCTACCTCATAAGTTACAATAGCAGAAATAATTTCAAAAACGTGTTGATTTTCATGAACAAAAGGCTTTTTATATTGTAAATTATATGTGCTTATTGCATCATCAGGATTACTTCTATCCAACAACTGAGCTTCTTCTATCAATCCTAAATAAACGCCTTTATCCACAACAGGAATATCAGAAACTTTAAATTCTTCCATCCAATCCAATGCTCTACTTCCTTTATCAGAAAGCTTCAAAGGAGGTATGTCGTAAGTTATTAATTGAGATGCTATCATAATTAAAAATTGTTTTTACTTTTGTTAAACTTTATTACAAAAGATAAAAGTACATTTTTTGTGAAATTACTAAACGATTACAATGACAAAATTAAGCGTAAATATTAACAAAGTTGCAACAATTAGAAATGCAAGAGGTAATAATCTTCCTGATTTGATTCAATTTGCAAAAGATTGTGAAAAATTTGGTGCTGAAGGAATAACTGTTCATCCTCGCCCCGATGAAAGACATATTCGATATGAAGATGTTTACAACCTCGCTCCTATTATAACTACAGAATTCAATATTGAAGGCTTTCCTAATTCAACTTTTATTAATTTAGTGTTAGAAGTTAAGCCAACACAAGTAACATTAGTTCCCGATCCACCTCATGTGCTAACTTCTAATGCTGGTTGGGACACGTTGAAACAAAAAGATTTTTTAAAAGAAGTGATAGCTGAATTTAAAAAAAACAACATTCGTACTTCTATTTTTGTGGATACAGACATCAAAAACATAGAACACGCAAAAGAAACTGGAACAGATAGAATTGAACTTTACACGGGTCCGTATGCCGAAGAATTTGCGAAAAACAAAGATTTAGCTATTGCTCCTTATGTGAAGGCAGCTAATTTGGCACATCGTTTAGGTTTAGAAATTAATGCCGGACATGATTTAAACTTAGCTAATTTGAATTATTTTATTACGCAAATCCCTTTTACAAAAGAAGTTTCAATAGGTCATGCCCTTATTTGTGATGCACTCTATTATGGAATAAATGAATCCATTAAAAAATACTTAACCTGTTTAAAATAAATAATGTAGCAATGTAGCAATTTAAAAATGAAATAATAACCATTGCTTATTGCCTTTCAACTTTACAAACTTTTTACTTTATGAAAAATATATTATTTCTATCCCTTATTTTAACTCTACTTTCTTGTAAAAACACACAAAAAACGGTAGAAATAACCTTTCCTAAAACTGTTCCATTTTCTGAACTGACTAAAAACGACAATAGCGGTTATATGGAAAAAAAGAATCTTGTAATAACTACAACTGAAGCTTATGATGAAGCCTGGACTGAACTTTTTTCAAACTTCATGAAAAAACCTCCTGTTCCTGCAATTAATTTTGAAACTTCAATGGTAATTTTAGTTACTATGGGCGAAAAAACAAATGGAGGATATTCCATTCATGTGAAATCAATTACTGAAAATGAAAAAGATGTTGTTGTTTTAATTGAAGAAATGATTCCTGCTAAAAATTGCATGACTACTTCAGTAATTGTATATCCTGCTCAATTGATTGAAATACCAGTAACTAATAAAGAAATTATTTTTACAACAGAAGAAAATAGCTATTCTTGTGAAGAATAAAAAAATATGGCATAATTTTAGATAAGCTCAACACCATATTAATCTAAAAACGAACTACTATGAAAAATTTAAAATTAATCGCATTAGCAACAATATTCAGTTTTACAGGAATAATAGCTGCAAACGCTCAAGATGCAACCCAACCAAAACCTATTAAAAAGGAATTCCATAAAAACAATGCTGAACGAATGGAAAAAATGAAAGCCGAACTCAATTTAACTGATGAACAAGTTGAGAAAATAAAAGCCATTCACGAAAAAAATGATGCTGAAAAAGCTGCCCACAAAGACAAACTCAAAGAAATAAATCAGGCCGAACATGAAGAAATTAAAACCGTTTTAACCGAAGAACAAAAAGCAATTTTAAGAGCTAAAAGAGAACAAAATCAAAAACAACAAAAACCAAGAAAGGCTCAATTAGAAGCACAACCTGCCGACAGAATTGCTCCAAAACAATAATAAATTAAGCTCAATTAAAAAAAAACCGATAAGTAACTTTACTTATCGGTTTTTTTAATGTCAATGGTAGGGAGGTACGACCAAAGCACCACGAAGTAGCATCAACACATAATAAAAAAAATGGAACTACAGGATTAAGAGTGAAGTTTTTTTATAAAAATAAATATACTCTTAAACATAAATTGACATAAAAAATCACTACATACCCACTAATTGTGCTAATAAAGCCAAATGAATTGATTACGATTTATTACCCCGACCTTAAGGTCGGGGCTATTAAAACCAAATAACAAAAGGGCTTTAGCCACATTATATTATTTTACTCTATTATTATCACACTAAATCCTTTAATGCAAAAAAAATAAACAAGCCGTTAATCTGCTATAAGTTAAGCAGATTGCTTCGTCATTCGTGCCTCATTTCTCGCAATGACGGTATTAAAAAAGCTGTTTGAAGTGCTGTAATCCGAAAAATACCTTTTTTATGGTATTGTACATCTCTTTGTTTGTGGTTTACTTTGTATCGTTATTTAGATTAAGTCTAAATAAATATAGTTAAACTTTAATCAGTTATAAAAACAAAGAAATGAAACATTTTTATTTACTATCAGCTTTTATTATAATTTCAACAATATCAAATTCTCAAGGAATAATACAAGGAAGAATCTTTCAAAACGACAGCACAGTATTATCAAGCGTTTCGGTTTATCTTGAAAACACAACATTAGGTACATCTTCAAATGCATCAGGAAATTTTAAAATTATAAATGTTCCTTCAGGAGAATATACATTAATTACATCATCTGTTGGATACAAAAAAATAACAAAAAAAATAATTGTAAAAGACAATGAAACACAAGAACTAAGTCTTGTTTTAACAGAATCTGCAACCGATTTGTCTGAGTTTACCTTAGCAGCAAGCATTACAGGAGGAAATACTGGAGTAAAAAAAATGCCTGGATCTGCTTATTACATTTCACCTAAAGAATTAAAGAAATTTAGTTATACGGATATTAATCGTTCGTTAAGAGCTGTACCTGGTGTTAACCTTACAGAAGAAGATTGTTTTGGTTTGCGGACTAATATTGGTTTAAGAGGAACAGGAACAGAAAGAAGTAGCAAAATTACGGTTATGGAAGATGGAATTTTAATTGCTCCAGCTCCTTATGCAGCACCTGCCGCTTATTATTTTCCTACAGCAGGAAGAATTCAAGCCATTGAAATTATGAAAGGAAGCAGCCAAATTAAATACGGCCCTTACACTACTGGTGGAGCTATTAATCTTATTTCAACACAAATACCCGATGAGTTTAGTGGCAAATTAGATATTCTTGCAGGAAGTTATGACTACAAACAAATGCATGCAACCATGGGTGATTCATACAAAAACATTAGTTATGTTATTGAAACTTTTCAATATGGAAGTGATGGTTTTAAAAAATTAGATGTTGATGGAAATACTGGGTTTGACAAAAAAGATTATGTTGCTAAGCTAAAATTTAACACAAATAAAAATGCAAAAATATATCAATCTATTAGTTTTAAAATTGCTCAAGCTAATGAAATATCTGATGAAACTTATTTAGGTATAACAGAAGCTGATTTTAAAAAAAATCACATCAGAAGATATGCTGGATCTCAGGTAGATGAAATGAAAACTCAACAACGAGCTTTTTCTGCAACACATTTTGCAAAATTCTCTAAAAATATAAATAGTACAACAACAGCTTACAGAACAGAATTTAGCAGAAATTGGTACAAACTGAATAACTTAACAGATACTTCTGGAAAAAAAGTGAATATGGGTAATATTCTTGATAATCCAGAAGATTATAGCGAGCTTTATAATGTGTTGGTTGGAAACTCAAGCATAAATGAAGACGCACTTACTGTTAGAGCAAACAACAGAACCTATGAAGCCATGGGAGTGCAAACAGCCTTAAACTTTAATTTTAAAACAAAAGCCTTAACGCATAATATAGATGTTGGAATAAGATATCATATTGACGAAATGGATCGCTTTCAGTGGGAAGATAAATACCAAATGAAAGATGGAGCAATGTTGATGACTAAGGCTGGAATTCCTGGAACTCAAGACAACAAAATTGAATCTGCCTCTGCTTTAGCAACCTATATTCAGTATAAATTAAACTATGAAAAACTAACCATCACACCTGGAATTAGGTATGAAAACATATTGTTAGAACAAAAAGATTTTGGCAAAAACGATGTAAAAAGAACTGGCTCTAACTTAAAAGAAAGAGAAAACCAAGTTGATGTTTTTATCCCTGGAATAAGTATTGATTATCAATTAAATAAATCATTAAACGCTTTTGTGGGAGTGCATAAAGGTTTTGCTCCTCCAGGAAATACGCCTGATGTAAACCCTGAAGAAAGTATTAACTACGAAGCAGGTATTTCTTATTATAAAAATGCATTTACCATTAAATTTGTAGGTTTTTACAACGATTACAAAAATTTGTTAGGCTCCGATTTAGAAGCTGGAGGAGGTGCAGGAACTTCAGATTTATTCAATGGTGGAAAAGCTCAATCTCAAGGCATTGAACTATTTATATCTTACGATTTTCTTACCAGTAAATATAGTAAATTCAGATTGCCTCTAACTGTTTCTTACACATATATGGATGCTACTTTCCAAAACGATTTTTTAAGTAGTTTCGAACCTTGGGGAACAGTTAGTAAAGGCGATCACCTTCCTTACTTAGCTAACAACCAATTGAATGTTATGTTAGCCTTAGAACATTCTAAATTTAGTGTAAGTATTAGAGGAAATTACATGGATGCCATGAGAACAGAAGCAGGAATAGGAAGTATTCCGAGCAACCTAAAAACTGATGCGTACGTTGTTATAGATGCCAATATAACGTATAAATTTTATAAAGAAACCGCTTTATTTGCCAGTGTAACAAATATGTTGGACAATGAATATATGGTTGCAAGAAGACCTTCAGGATTGAGACCCGGAATGCCAAGAATGTTTATTGTTGGATTAAAAGCTAATTTTTAAACAGGAGCTGCCTAAGGGTCTGTAATGAAATAAACTATATCTTTTGCTCGCTAATTGCGTTGAAAATACTCGCCATAGCGTTGCTATGTCTGTGTTTTTCGTCTTATTAGCAAACAAAATAACTTCGCCTATTCTGTACACTTTATTTCATTACAGACCCTAAGCCGTTAAAAATTTGAGTTAAAAAAAAGGGAAGTTCCCCCTCTTTTGATAAGAGGTCAAATTACATAATTGTAAACAATTGATTATTAATAAATAAATTATACAAATGCACTAAGAAACATAACTCAATAATTTCGATTCCGATAGCTATCGGAACAAACTAAAAAATAGAACTATGAAATTACGAGATTTATTTTCAAACTGTAAGTGGAAGTTAAAGGTACTTAAAATTCTAAAGCAAGTCTTAATCCAAAGTAACTACTCGTATTATCATCATCATCATCAGTAATAAGATTATACCGGACAGAAACATCAAACTTTGCCCTAAAGAGATAGCCCATACCAAAACCATAGCTTACATTTGTTTTGGCAACAGTTTTTCTGGGGATGATTTGTCCTTGAAATACATAATCTTTAGTGGTTATACTAAGTTTATGTGCTCCAATAATAGGACTTATATACGCACCATTTTCCTTACTTTCTATATAGAACTTAAGACCACCTTGCATTGGCACCATAAAGGCAGAAGCATAATCTGCTTCTGGGATTAAATAAATGTAACCTAATTGAGCGGTAATCCCAAATTTATCGGTAAAATTATATTCTGCACCACCCGACAATCCAAAGCCGTAAGAAACATAATGACTAAAGTCGTCAAGAGCAGAAGTAACTTCCGATCCAACAGATACTTTAATTTGCGATTTACCAATTAATGGAATGACTGTTACTAATAATAGAAAAGTTACTTTTTTGAGTTTTTTCATTCTAAATAGCGTAAATTAATTTTCAAACCTAATAATTATTGTTTGTTTTTTGTTACCATTCAAACATAAATATAAAAAAAGTTATTAACTCTAATTATACATAATCAGAAGTGGTAGCACAAACCTCAGTAATTATTGAGGGCGACTAAGCATTTTAATTTGTTGCTAATACAATTCAACATCCCAATTTACAAATGATAGTAAGTCGGGATTTTTTTGTATGTTTGGAGGAAATATGCGGGAGAAAATAAATATAAATTGCGTTTTATTAAAAACAGACACGAATGAGTTTTGAAGTCTTTAGAAAATTTCCATTACTTGATGAGGCAATAAGTTTGACAGATTTATTAAAAGAGAATAATATACCATACACGCTGGAGGATTATTCTAAGCAAGCAGACATCACCTTCTTGGGACAGAATTTAGATGCTAAAATTATTGTTAGAGCAAAAATAACTGATTTTCCAAAAATAGAAGATTTGATTGATAAAAACACAAATATCACTTTAGAACAAGTAGATAATGAGCATTATTTATTTGAATTTAGTGACGATGAATTGACTGAGGTTATAGTTAAACCTAACGAATGGAGTAACTATGATTATAAAGTTGCAGAATTGATTTTAAAGGATAGAGGAGTTAATATTAGTCACAGATTTATTGAAAGTATTAAAAAACAAAGATATGATGAGTTACAAGAAAAGGATTCGTATTCACCTACATGGATAGTGTTGGGTTATATCACTGCATTTCTTGGCGGGTTTTTGGGATTTGCAATTGGGCTTAGTTTGTGGTTTATGAAACGTAAACTACCTAATGGAGATAAGGTGTTTATTTACAATGATTCCGAACGACTTCATGGAAAACGAATTACAATTTTGGGATTAATTATGTTACTAATTTATATTGGATTGAAAATATATCTCGACATGAAATAGGTTTATCCATGAGTTAGTGCAAGTTGAACGCAATGTAATTCGCACCAAAAATAAAAATCTTTACAAAATAAATTTTAAATGATTTTTTTAGACTTTAAAAAACCGTTTTTTCTTAAAATTAAAAACTTATGTAGTTATGTTATAATATTTGTGTTTTTCCAATCTCTTACTATTAATAAGCTACAAAGTCAAAGCTATAATGCTAATCAAATCAAATATGATAGCGTGATTGTCCAGAAAATTTATGACTCCAAAACTCAGGTTAATGAATTCAATCAACAACATAAGGATACGTTTTATATTATAGCTAAAGCAAAGTTATCCCCGATAGATGCAACGAATTTGACAAAAAGAATTTTCAAAAAGAATTCATATGGTAATAGTAATTATGCTCACATGGTAATCCCTGAGATTGAAATAATATATTATTATGAAGGAAAACCAATTCAGAAAGTTCAAATTGAATTAACCGCAAATTATTTTTTTCCATCTTTTAAGGTAAAACAGCAACAAAGAGGAAAACATTTGATAGGTAGCTTCTATGAGAAATCTGGTATAAAAAAAGGGTTCAAATCATATCTTTTCAATTTATTTATACAATATAGAATAATGCAAAAAGATGAGGATGTTTTTTTCTTCGACAAAAAAGAGTAACTCCCCCATACTGTGCTTAGTCTGAAGCAAGGGTAAAAGCAATGGCGACTAAGCATTTTAATTTGCTAAAAAGAAAATGGAAACCATAAAAACAAAATAAAATGAAAATTGAATGTACCGACAAAAGAACATTTCAGCTAACTGACATTGGACAATCGGTAGGTCAACTGACTTATAAAAGTTTGTTTTCCTATAACGCTGAAATTACCTTACCAAATTCCGACCATTACCAAATAAAACCCGTAGGTTTTTTTGGGACAAGTATTACTGTTACAAAAAATGAAACCGAAATTGCCAACCTGAAAATGAATTGGAAAGGACAAATTGTTATGACCTTCCAAAACAGTCAGGAATTTGTTTTTAAGGCTAAAGGTGCATTTCTCGACAAGTATTTTATTGAAAATAAAGAAGAGGAAAAACTAATACAGTTTGATCCACATTTTAATTGGAGTAAATTTACTTACAACTATGATATTTCTTACGACAAAAAGCCAGAAGATATTTTATTTGTTTTATTAGGTGTTTATGCTGCTAATTATTTTATAGCTGTTATGTCTGGGGCAATTGTATCGTAAACTGGGATAGAAAACAGTTCACTAAGCTCTTTTGCTAAAACGCCAACGCTTGAGCTTAGCGATTACAGAGTTTGGTAACCAATAAATTGAAAATTATGAGCAAAACAATTCTATGCCTTATATCAACGTTGACAATTTCCATTTTGTTAATAACATCTTGCAAAAAAGAAAATGGTTGTTATGACGAAAAGTTATATCAAAAACACAAAAATGATATTTGCACAACGGACTGCCCTGGAGTTACAGGTTGTGACGGAAACACATACTGTAATGAATGTAACGCACGGAGAAATGGAATTAGAGTGAAATGAAAAGCCCACCACCTCCTAAACTGAAAAGTACCCAAGCAACCACAACACCTCCACTGTGCTTAGCCTGAAGCGAAAGCAATAACGTAAGCGACTAAGCACTTTAATTTGGTAAAAGAGAGAGGTTACTTAGATTAAACAAACACAATACCTACAAGTATATACAAAAATTTTGCACTTATAATTGTGCATTTTTACAAATAATTGCTTGTTTTGTTGTGCGTTTTAGTATATTTGCTAAAAATAGTCTATAAAAAAATGGAAACACTTTATCAGAAATTTGAAACTCTTTTACAAAACACATCAACAGATTTCAAACGATATTTATATGAAAAAGTATCGTGGG
Source organism: Vicingaceae bacterium (assembly GCA_019429185.1). GTDB lineage: Bacteria > Bacteroidota > Bacteroidia > Flavobacteriales_E > Vicingaceae > BRH-c54. Next base: position 1,348 of record JAHYJH010000088.1, on the reverse strand, counting down.
AAAGTAAGATGGTTGGCATTATTGGCGCTCGTGGCGTAGGAAAAACAACTATGATTTTGCAATATATTAAGCAAAATCTGGACAGTAAGAAGGCGTTGTATGTATCGGCAGACGATATGTATTTTAGTGAAAACAAACTTATTGATTTGGCAGATAAGTTCTATAAAAATGCAGGAGAGTATTTGTTTATTGATGAAATTCATAAATACGTAAATTGGTCACGAGAATTAAAAAACATTTACGATGCATATCCTACCTTAAAAGTTGTATTCACTGGTTCTTCTGTATTGGATATTCTTAAAGGTTCATCTGATTTAAGTCGTAGAGCTATAATTTATAAATTGCAAGGACTTTCATTTCGTGAATACTTGAATTTTTTTCATAATTACGATATAGAAGTTTATTCCTTGCAACAAATAGTTAATAATGAGGCTAAAATTCCTAGTATTGAACATCCAATACCTTTGTTTAAAGATTATTTAAAATGCGGATATTATCCTTTTGAAGTTGAAAATGAAATGAATTTACGTTTAGGACAAATAATTGTACAAACATTGGAAACAGATATCCCACAATACGCCAACTTAAATGTGGGAACAAGTAGGAAACTAAAACATTTACTTTCCATTATTGCTCAAAGCGTTCCGTTTAAACCCAATTTTACCAAAATAGCTGAAATAATTAACGTAAGTCGAAATTCTTTAGACGATTATTTTTTATATATGGAGCAGGCGGGACTTATCGAACAGTTACGCAATGAAACAAGCGGTATTCGTGGACTGGGGAAGGTGGGAAAAGTGTATTTAGATAATACAAATATTATATATAATTTGGTTGGTGAAAAATCGAATTTAGGAAACATTCGAGAAACTTTCTTTTTTAATCAAATGCGAGTAAATAATGAAGTAATTTCTTCAAAAACAGCTGATTTTTTGATTGACAACTATACGTTTGAAGTTGGAGGAGGAAATAAACGACAAAAACAATTAGTTAAAGATGGTAAATCATTTGTTGTAAAAGACGATATAGAATTTGGATACCAAAATGTTATACCTCTTTGGGCTTTTGGCTTGAATTATTAAAAATCTGGTTACTACTCTGCCACCTATTTTTTTCTCTTTGTCATAGATTACACAGGTTTACACAGATTTCTTAGAGAAAAATAAAATCTATGTATAAAACCTGCGAAAATCAATGAACCGACAAAAGAGAGCTCAACGAAGTTAACCCAAGTTGCAGCTAATTAACCCGAACTTCCTTTATTTAAAGCATATTGGTAATTTTTAATTTCCAGTTTGTGTACTACGGATTTTTTTGTAAAAGGTTGTTTTTTTATTTTTAGGGTGGT
>JAHYJH010000087.1 GCA_019429185.1 Vicingaceae bacterium | reverse complement strand
ATTAAAATTCAGCTCACAGAAAAACAGAAATCTAAAGAAAAACAGAGCTAAAATTTTTCAGAAAAGACTAATTTTACGCTGAAAAATAAATTTTAAAACAACAAATTAATTCCTTGCGGATTTAAGGATACCTTAAAAAAGGTAGGAAGATAACTCCATTTAGGACAAGTATTACATTTGTTTTTCTTTCTTATAACGCACGATGAAAGAAATAGCATAATGCCAATAACTAAAAGCACATTTTTTATTTTAGTCTTCATAAAAACAAAATTACTAAAAAGATTAAAATTAGTAAAATGGAATTTGATTGTATTTAGTAATACATCCCATAATTTTTTATAAATTTGTGCGATTCTATGTTATCAGTGTTTCATCATATCGGAAAATATTTTATACTACTTGGAAGAACATTCAAGAAGCCTGATAATTATAAATTAATTGGAAGGCAAACGATACATGAAATGGTAAGTTTGGGTATAGGCTCATTAGGATTAATTGCTATTATATCTGTATTTATGGGAGCTGTTGTTACACTTCAAACAGCATCGAATATGCACAATCCATTGTTACCTCCATATCTGATTGGTTTTGCGACAAGAGAATCATTTATTTTAGAACTTGCTCCAACTGTAATGTCGCTTATTTTAGCAGGAAAAATTGGTTCTAACATTGCTTCGGAAGTAGGAACAATGCGTATTTCAGAACAAATAGATGCCTTAGAAATTATGGGTATAAATTCAGCTTCTTATCTTATTTTACCAAAAATTATTGCTTCTTTAGTTTTTATCCCAATTATTGTTGTTTATAGTATGGCATTAGGCATTATAGGTGGTTTACTTGTTTCTTCTTATAGTAGTGGCATGACAACCCATGATTATATTACGGGGATACGTTATGATTTTAAAACTTTTTCTATTATTTATGCATTGATAAAATCTGTGTTTTTTGCTTTTATTATAACTAGTATTCCATCCTATTTTGGCTATTACACCAAAGGAGGTTCACTTGAAATTGGTGTATCAAGTACAAAGTCAGTTGTTTACAGCAGCATCACCATACTTATTGTAAATTACATCATCACACAATTAATTTTGATATGATAGTGGTTAAAAACTTAAATAAATCATTTGGAGATTTGCATGTGCTGAACGATGTATCTGTGAAATTTGAGCCTGGAAAAATCAATTTAATAATTGGGGCAAGTGGTTCTGGAAAATCTGTTTTATCAAAATGTATTGTAGGTCTTCACCCAATAGATAGTGGTTCTATAGCATTTAATGGAAAAGATTTTATTACTATGAATTTTTCGCAAAAAAAAGAAGTGCGAAGAGAAATAGGTATGTTATTTCAAGGAACAGCTCTTTTTGATTCTTTAACTGTGGAAGAAAACATTCGGTTTCCATTAGAAATGCATTCAAAACAAACAAAAGGAGAAATTTTAGAACGTGTAAATTTTTGTTTAGAACGCGTAAATCTTTCAAATATTAATCATTTATACCCTGCTGAATTGAGTGGTGGAATGAAAAAAAGAGTTGGAATTGCTAGAGCTATTGCACTTAACCCAAAATATCTTTTTTGCGATGAACCTAACTCAGGGCTTGATCCTTTCACTGGAATAGTAATTGACCAATTGATTCAAGAAATTACGAAAGAATATAACATAACAACCATTGTTATCACACACGACATGAATTCTGTAATGGAAACTGGCGAAAACATCACATTTATTCACGAAGGAAAAGTTTGGTGGCAAGGTGATAATAATGAAATTCTAAAATCGGACAATAAAGAGCTTTCAGCGTTTGTTTTTGCCTCTAAAATAATGAAGAAGTTTAGAAAATTATAGCTTTAAAAATCATTACTTACATAGGGTCTGTAATGAAATAAACTATACATTTAGCCTTGCTCTTTTGCTCGCTAATTGCGTTGAAAATACTCGCCATAGCGTTGCTATGTCTGTGTTTTTCGTCTTATTAGCAAACAAAATAACTTCGCCTATTCTGTACACTTTATTTCATTACAGACCCATAGTCAGAATTTACTAAACATTTTCTATTTTCCCATTTCCCAATTAATTCTTCTTTTGGAATAATCAATCCTTCACAATCCAAAAAATGCTGGTTTTCATCCATAAGTATAATTTTACATTTGCCGTTTAAAACGGCTTCAATAATAAGCTCTTTCAACTCAAAATTAGAGGCTTTTTTCCCTAAATAAATTCCTACTTCATTGTTAAATAAATCCATCTCCGAACTCACTTTATCAGGTAAAATAACCGCCTCATTTTTTCTTTTTTTATACAATTGATAATTTCCTTTTTCGTGTGCTTTGCCTAAACTTTTAGCTCTCCTCTCTCCTATTTCTTGAGTTAGCCGAGCCATCCAATACGTATGTCTAAATGCATCTATTTGCAAATTATAACCATTCCCTTTTAATAAATTTTCTTTTTTAACATCCTCAACCATTTTTCTTGATTCTGTTGTTATTTTTTTAGCTTTTTTCACAACAAAAAGATGTTTTATTGCCCACCATTTTTCGGCACAACTAACCTTCTCCCATTGAATTTTATTGTTAATTTGGGCTTGAGAACTCAATGATAAAAAAAGAAAAAAAAACACCAAGTAAAACTTCATATTACATTTATGATTTCAATATGTTTGTATAGTGCTAAAATACTTAAAAATTAGGTATAAAAAATAGAATTTTTACGCTACATTTGTAGCTTAATAAAAAATTGAAAATTAAAATACAGTAATAAAAATGGCTCAAATTGAATTGATAATGCCTAAAATGGGCGAAAGTGTTGCCGAAGCAACAATAACAAATTGGTTAAAACAAGAAGGCGAGACCATTGAGTTGGACGAAGCAGTAGTGGAAATTGCAACAGATAAAGTAGATTCTGAAGTTCCTTCAACTGGTGAAGGCGTGTTAATCAAAAAGCTATTTAATGAAGGTGATGTTGTGCAAGTAGGGCAAGCAATAGCAATTATTGGAAGTGCTGGGGAAACGGCTACATCATCATCAACACCATCGGAAAAGCCAAAAGAAGTTGTTGTTAATCAATCTGTTTCAACACCCATTTCAACTGAGTCAACATCTGTATCTGTTGTTGAAAAAATAGCAAAAACATCTGCTTCAGGTAAATTTTACTCTCCATTAGTGAGAAGTATTGCTGAAAAAGAAGGAATTTCTGTTGCCGAATTAGAACAGATTGAGGGTTCTGGTAACGAGGGTAGAGTAACAAAAACAGATATATTAAACTATATTCCTACTAAAGGAAATAAAGCCACAACAATTCCGATAGCAATCGGAAGCACAGAAGTTCAACAAGTTAATGGAACTCCAAAACAAGTAAGTTCTTCGCCCGAAAAAACAGCTGCACCAACGCAACAAAAAGCAGTTGCTCTTATGGAAGGAGATGAGATTGAGGAAATGGATAGAATGAGAAAAATTATTGCTCATCACATGGTCGAGTCAAAACATACATCACCACACGTAACCTCTTATGTTGAAGCTGATGTAACCAACATTGTGCTTTGGAGAAACAAAGTGAAAAATGAATTTGAAAAGAAAGAAAACGAAAAAATCACATTTACCCCAATTTTCATTGAAGCAATAGTAAAAGCTATTAAAGATTTTCCGATGGTAAACATCAGTGTTGATGGCGACAATATCATTAAAAGAAAACACATCAATATTGGAATGGCAACCGCACTACCATCTGGAAACCTGATTGTTCCTATTATCAAGGACGCTGACAGATTAAACCTAGTTGGTTTAACAAAAGCCGTTAATGATTTAGCAAATAGAGCTAGAAATAATAAGTTAAACCCCGATGATATTGCAGGTGGAACATATACAATTACCAATGTTGGGTCATTTGGAAATGTTATGGGAACACCAATTATTAGTCAACCACAAGTGGCTATTATGGCAGTTGGTGCAATACAAAAAAAACCAGCCGTAATCGAAACTCCAACTGGAGATGTAATAGCTATTCGACATAAAATGTTTTTATCGCATGCTTACGATCATAGAGTTGTTGATGGTGCTTTGGGAGGTATGTTTGTTAGAAGAGTTGCTGATTATTTGGAGCAGTTTGATATAAATAGAGCTTTTTAAACTTTAATAAATTAATTATAATGAGTAATTTATACACATTATTATTTTGATTGTTATTTTAAATAAAATATATTTGCAATCTATCAAGAATCAACTTTAAGATTAAACCCTATGAAGAAATTTATTTTCCTATTAACATTTGTAACATTCACTTCATTAATAGTTAATGCTCAAGATAAGTTTAGACAAAAATTCTTTGAAGCAAACACTTTAATGGAAGAAAATTCTTATGACATTGCTCTTCCAATATGGCTAGAACTTGTCATTAGTGAACCCGATAATTTTAATGTAAATTATAAAATTGGTGTTTGTTACATCAATTCAGCTAATGAAAAAGCAAAATCATTGCCTTATTTGATAAAAGCATCTCAAAATACATCGAATAATTATGACCCATTTACGCACACCGAAAAAAATGCACCAATCAATGCCTTGTTTTATTTAGGTAGAGCTTATCATTTAAATTATGAGTTTGATGCTGCAATAATGAATTACAACACATTCAAAGAAAAAATATCAAAAAAACATTATCTTTTTAATGAAGTAGAACACCATATTCAACAATCTCTTAATGGAAAGGCTGCTGTTGCAAATCCTGTGAATATAATTGTAACAAATATGGGAAACCCCATAAACTCAATTTATGGAGATTACAGCCCCGTTATTTCATTGGATGAATCAACGATTTATTTTACCTCAAGAAGGGTAAGAAAAGACAGTTCAAACTATTATATTAAAGATGAATCTGATGGTAAACATTTTGAAGATATTTATATGTCGAACAATTACGATGGAGTTTGGTCTGAACCTGAATTATTAACAATAAATACGGATGGACATTTAGCTACTGTAAATATTTCTGCTGATGGACAAACACTTTTTGTTTATAAGGATGACGAAGGAGATGGTAATATTTACACAACAACAAAAAATCAAGACGAACTATGGGGACAATTGATTAAATTGGGTTCAGACATAAACACAACAGCCAAAGAAACGCACGCTCATATTTCTCCAGATGGAAATACATTATACTTTGTAAGTGATAGAAAAAAAGGTGGATTTGGAGGTCAGGATATTTATTATTGCAAAAAACTTCCTAATGGAGAATGGGGTCTTGCACAAAACATTGGAAATGTGTTAAACACTCCTTATGATGAAGATGGCGTTTTTCTTCATCCCGATGGGAAAACCCTCTATTTTAGTTCAAAAGGACACACAAGTATAGGTGGGTTCGATATTTTTTATTCAGAATTAGATGAAAATGGAAGCTGGGGTAGTCCTATTAACATGGGATACCCTGTAAACTCTACCGATGATGATGTTTTCTTTGTAACTTCCACAGATGGAAAAAGAGCCTATTATTCTTCTTTTAAAAGTGAAGGACTTGGTGAAAAAGATATTTATGTAATTACTTTACTTGATGCTACTGAAAAATCCCTAACCTTATTAACAGGACATATCAAAGTAATTGGCATGGATGAAACTCCCGATGATGCGATTATTATAGTTACCGATAATGAAACAGGAAATTTAGTTGGAAAATATGCTCCTAGAAAAAAAGATGGTAAATTCAGTATAATTCTTTATCCTGGAGGAGATTATCATATTGAATATAGTGCTGCTGGCTTTACTAAAGAGGAAGATATTTATATTCCACCAGCTTCTGTTTATAATGAAATTAATAGAGGTATAGATTTGCAAGATGTCGTTTTTGGCGAAGTTGATCCGAAAGATATAAAAGATGTGAAAGATGTGAAAGATACTAAGGATGTTAAAGACACGAAAGGTAATGACGTTAAAATTTTGAAAGATGAAATAAAAGAGTTGAAAAATCAAATTAAAAATCTTGAAAAAGAACTTGCCGCCAAACCAAAGGAGGTAGTTGTTGATACGAAAGACAATACGAATAATGCTAAATTAAAAGACTTACAAACTGAAGTTGATAATCTAAAAAAACAGATTACTCAACTAAAAAAACAAGGTGATTCTAATAAGCCTATTCCTACTGTAATTACTGATGCTATTGCTTCATATCAAGAGTTTTTTAATTACAATGTATCTAAAGTAAATACATCTGATGCTAAATATGTTGATATGATAAACAAAGCCGTAAATCAAGCAAAAGCAAATGGAAAAGTTGTAATTGATATTGAATCAAGTGCATCTAAAGTACCTACAAAAACGTATGGTTCAAATGCAAAATTAGCATACAAAAGAGCAATTGACACACAAGAAATTGTTATTAATTCATTAATACAAAAAGGAATTTCAAAAGATAATATAGTTATAAATGAAGTTTCAACTGGTGTTAAAGGACCTGACTACAATGGTGATTTTGAGAACAAAAAAATCTATGAGAATTATCAATTTGTAATTATCAAAATAAAATAAAAATTAGTTTTATCAATTAAATAAAAAAAGTCTTGCTAACTAAAAAATTCATATCATTTTTATCAATTATTTTTGTTTTTATAACAATAAACGCATATAGCCAAAAAACGACTTCCGAAGAAAGAAAAACATTGAAACAAGCCAGGCGTTTATTAGATAATGAAAAATATAATGCTGCCCAAGAAAAATATCAAAAATTAGTAACCCTTAATCCTACCAACGATGAATATAATTTTGAAGCTGGATTAAGTTTTTATTTGTCAAACAAAGAAAGAGCAAAATCAATTCCTTATTTTGAAGCTGCTCTTAAAAACAGCAAAGAAGATACAATTCCTGAATTATATTACTATTTAGCAAGAGCCTATCATTTGAATAGTGATTTTGATAAATCCAAAGAGGCATTTTATAAATTTAAACCCAGTATTAAAAAAAATACACTTGCAGGAAGAAATTTAACCAACGAAACAGATTACTTTATTGATAAAACTGAGGCTGGAAAAAAGTTTTTAGTTTCAAAAAATGAAACCATTGAAGTAACTAATTTAGGTAATAATATTAATTCCGAATATGGCGAATATGCCCCTGTGTATAGAGAAGATAAAAATATTCTTTTGTTTACTTCTCGAAGAAAAAATTCAAATCATTCAAAATTAGCTGTTGATTTACTTCCCTATGAAGATATTTATGTTGCAAAAAAATCAACCGATACTTGGGAGTTAATTTCAGATGAAAATGAATTAGCCAAACACTTACCTAAAGATATTAATACGAAAAAACACGATGCAGGTATTATCTATTCGTCCGATGGAAAAAGACTCTACACTTATAAATCAGATAAAATATGGCAGTCTAATTTTGAAAACAATACATGGACAGCATTAGAATTGTTAGATAAAACCGTCAATTCAAGTAAATATAATATTCCAAGTGTAAGCATTTCTTCTGATGGAAAAACATTGCTATTTGTGAGTGAAAGAAAAGAAGGACTAGGAGGAAAAGATATTTATCAATCTTCTTTAAATGCTGATGGAAAATGGAGTGAAGCAACTAATTTAGGAGCTGAAATCAATACTAAATATGACGAAGAATCACCTTTTTTATCTGATGATGGAAAAACACTTTATTTTTCTTCTAAAGGTCATGAAGGAATTGGTGGTTATGATGTTTTCAAAAGTGAACTTATTAACGGAGAATGGACTAAACCTATTAATATGGGAATACCCATTAATTCTCCCGCTGACGATGTTTTCTTAATTATTGATAAAGAAGAAAAAAATGGTTTTTTCTCTTCGTCACGAGATGGTGGCATAGGTGGTATGGATATTTATAGTATTGCACCAACAATCAAACGAATTAATCATATTATTAATGGTTTACTTGTAAATGAAAACGAAAAAAGCGTAAATAACGCAAAACTTAATTTTATAGCTTCAAATCCAGATAGCATTTTAACAGAAAATTTAACTGTTGAAAATGGAAGTTTCAATTTAATTTCGAACAGAGAAGGTAAACATACAATTGATGTTAATGCCGAAAATTATCTACCTCAATCTGTTGCATTAACCTTACCAGAAAAATCATCAACAGCTAACCTAAAAATTACATTATCAAAAACAGAAACACCCGATAATAACTTACAACTAATGCAAATAGTTAGTGATGAATTAGGGCTAAATTTAGTTGATACGTTGATCACTCCAAAAACAAAAACAGATGAAATTGCAATTGTAGATAACAATGAAAAAAATACTGATAAAAACAATGATTTAGGAAGTTTTGTAGGTTCTTATAACGAAAATTTTAATTATAACTCAAAACAAATTAATACTTCTCATCCAACTTATATAGAATTAATAAATAAAGCAGTGAAACAAGTTGAACTTAACGGTAAAGTATATGTTGATTTTGAAGCAAGCTCATCGAAAGTGCCTACAAAAACATATGGCTCGAATCAAAACTTATCAAAAGCACGATTAGATGAAGCACAACAAATTTTTGTTAATGAATTAATTAACAAAGGTGTTTCTAAAGATAAAATTATTATTAATGATACAAAAAGTTTAGTACAAGGACCAACCTATATTGGTGATTATAAAAATGAAAAAAAATATACTCCCTATCAATATTTAATAATAAAAATTAGATAATCATTTCTTTTTTCATTTAAACTAATCTAATCATTTTACTTATTTTATATTTGTATTCTATTTTTGGTATCAATTTTGTAATTTTAAAGAAAAAATACTTGATTAAGTTGAGAAACATATTACTATTCATAATCCTTTTAGCTACATCGTTTCAACTTTTAGCCCAAAGAGTTGACCCAGCCGATGCAGAAGAACATTTTAAACATCAAAACTACATTGATGCACTAAAAGTATATGAAAAATTAATTGAAAAAGACCCTAAAAACCCTGAATATCCTTATAAAGCAGGATATTGTGTGTTACATATAAACAATGATAAATCTAAAGCAATTAAACTACTGGAAACTGCGGCTGAAAGAAAATCAGACCCAGATGTGAACTTTTATTTAGCAAAAGCTTATCATGTTAATATGAAATTAGATGATGCCTTGGAAACAATGAAAAAATACAAAAACTCAGGTATTGGAACAAAACAAGATGAAGCAGCTAGAGAAATTGAAATGATAGAAAATGCAATAAAACTTTCAAAAAGCCCTATTGATGTCAGTTTTGAAAATGCTGGAGATGCTATAAATACTGAATTTCCTGACTATTATCCATTTATCACACCCGATGAATCAAAAATTTATTTCACATCCAGAAGAAAAGGAGTTGTTGGAGGAACAAGAGAATTTGATGGATATTATTCTTCAGATGTGTTTTATTCTACAGTTGAAAACGGTGAATTTGCAAAAGCAAAAGGAGCTGGAATGATGGTTAATTCTCCTTATGACGAGCAAGCTGTTGGTCTTTCGTATGATGGAGAGTTACTTTTTGTGTATATCGATTTAATTAAGGAATATGGGAACATTTATACTTCAAATATTGTAAAAGGAAAACCGAAGAAAATTGAAAAAATGGGTAATCACGTCAACTCAAAAGGGTTTGAAAGTGCTGCAACTATTTCAGCTGATGGAAACACCTTGTTTTTTGCAAGTAACAGAGATGGTGGTTTAGGAGGAAAAGATATTTACATGACAAGAAAACTCCCTACTGGTGATTGGGCGGAACCTCAAAACTTAGGAAAAAATATAAACACTCCTTTTGATGAAGATTTTCCAAATTTATTTTATGATGGTTCTACACTCTATTTTTCATCAAAAGGACACAATAGTATGGGAGGATATGATTACTTTAAATCAAATTGGGATCCAGAAACAAACGAATGGAGTTTAGCTGAAAATATTGGTTACCCTTTAAATACTCCAGAAGACAATTTATGTATTTCTTTTACAGAAGATAAAAGACATGCTTACATTTCTGCATACCGAAAAGACAGTAAGGGCGAATTAGATATATATAAAGTTAGCTTTAACGAGTTAGACGCCAGGCAAACCATTATAAAATCTAAAATTGTTGCTTTAGGAAGTTCTGAGGCAATAAAAGATGCATTTATTATTGTTACAAACAACAGAACTCAAGAAGAATTTAACTACACACCAAGCTCAAAAAATGGAAGTTTTGTGATGACATTGGTGCCTGGAAGCTATACAATAGCAATTGATGCTCCTGATTATGCTCCAAAAACAGAAGAAATAACTGTGAAAGGTAAAAGTGATTTTGAAGATTTTATCACAAAAGAATTTACTGTAAGTCCTTAGGGTCTATAATGAAATAAACTATACATTTAGCCTTGCTCTTTTGCTCGCTAATTGCGTTGAAAATACTCGCCATAGCGTTGCTATGTCTGTGTTTTTCGTCTTATTAGCAAACAAAATAACTTCGCCTATTCTGTACACTTTATTTCATTACAGACCCTAAGCAGACGAACATAAATATAGTTTCATCGATAGTTAAATCCTTCAAATTCATTCAAAAGATACCTCAATTCATTTAATATAAGTGCTGTTGCTCCCCAAACAATGTTTTTATCAAAAATAAAACAAGGAGCTTTTATTTTACTGTTGCTGGATAATTGTATGGTTCTATGTTGAAGATTTTCTTTAAATAGCAAATCCGTTACCTTCAGTTCAATAATTTCCTTTACCTCTCTTTTATCTGGAACAAATGAAGGAATAAATGAAACATAACCAATAATTGGTGTTACACAAAAATTGCTCACAGGAATAAAAACATCCGATAATTGTCCTATTATTTTAACTTCATCGGGAGAAAGACCAATTTCCTCTTGTGCTTCTCGCAAAGCAGTTATCATTAATGAAGCATCGGTTTTTTCCATTTTACCACCAGGAAAGCCAATTTGTCCACTATGCTTTCCATTATAAGTAGATCGCTGAATGAGTGTGGTATAAACAGCATGGTCTTTTTCGTAAAATAAAATTAGCACACTACTTAAAGTAGCTTTTGAAATAATATCTTTAGTAAAATCTACATTCCGATAGGGAGCAACTTCTTGATGTGCCTTACTTCCTAGTAATTTCTGAAGTAATCGGGGTTCTAAATAATTTTTTAAATCAGAAAGACTAATCATGGATTACTAATAGTATCAATGGGTTGGTAAATTAATTCATCTTCATTTTCAAGTTGTATAAATTTTTTATCGGTTGTAAGTTGAATTTTTTTGAATTTGATTGAAATAATTTCTTTATTATCAATAGAAATTAGCCCAACCAAGCCCTCTTTTTCTGCTAATAAAAACGTATTGTGAAACCATTGTAGATTGTCGAAAATTGGATTGAGTACAAATGAACCATTTTCATTAATGAGTCCATATTTATGATTTGAACTGGCTATGGAAAGACCATTTTTGAAAAAAGAAACGCTAGAAAAATTATATGGAATTTTTAATTTTGCATTGTAATCGCAAAAACCCCACTTTCCATTTCTTTTTATGGCAATTAATTTTTTTGAAACAACACCAACATCTTCAAAAAGAGCAGGTAAAAACTTTTTTCCTGTAGAATCAATTAACCCCATTTTGTTGTCAATAGCATACCTTGCATAACCCTGTTTGTTAAATAAAGCCCAATTTAACACTCCTTCCGTGTAGGGAAGTGTTAGCGGAATTAGCACATCTCCTTTGGTATTTACATAGCCATAAAGATCATCTTTTACAATAAGTGCTAATCCATTTTCGGGTTCTGTAATTTGTTGAAATTCGATTGGTAAAATAACCTCTCCTTCTGCATTAATTACTCCATATAAATTATTTTTTCTAACTCGAATAAAATCATTATCGAGGTTGTCTATCCAATCAAATTGATGTTTAACTACATAATATAAATTCGTATCAATAATTCCATATAAGTTATTTTTTTTTACATAAGCCAATCCATTGTTGAAATAACCTACGGATTCATATTCTAATCCAACAACTAATTTTCCAGACCGATCAATAAATCCATATTTTCCGTCTAATTCAACGGAAATAAATTGATTTTTTGTTGTGCCTATTTCGTCATAAATTAGGGGAACAATTGCTTCTTCTACTTTGTTTATTATTCCAAATTTTTCATTTATCCCAACAACTGCTAACCCATTGATAAAGTTTTCGGCTTCATCATAGTTGAATGGTACTATAATGTTGTTCGATTTATCAATAAATCCCATTTTATTGTTCATTTTGACTGCAGCAACACCTTCATAAAAAGGATTAACAAATTGATAGGTTGCCGGAATAACTTCTTTAAGATGTTCATTTAGAAAACCCCATTTGTTGTTTTTCATAAAAGGATAAAATACAGCTTTAGCTAACTGAAAATCCTTTTCTAATTCATGTAAGTATGGATATTGAGGATATTTTTTTAAAAATTGTTTGATGCTTTCAGGATTATAATCTGATGTGAAAATGCTATAGATATTTCTCCAAGCTCTTGAACTGTGTGTGTTGTTGGGATATTTTTGAATAAACGAAAAATAGGCATTTTCGGTTTTTGATTGAGTTGCTATTTCATAAAGCTGTTCTTCGGCAATGCTAAAAAAAGCACTAGAAGGTTGTTCTGCTAAGAATTTTTCCAAATTTTGAATGGATAAAGGCGTTGTGTATTCGTTGTAGATTAATGAATCGAGCAGTTTTTCTGCCCATTGAATTTCGTTTGCATCAGGATATTTTGTAATAAAATTTATTATGGCTGATGAATGTTTTTGATTCCGAGCAGCTTGAAAAGACAGTGCATTTCTTTGTTTAATAGCTTCATTACGTTGGAGGGCATTTTTGTTTGTAATAATAAAATGATTGTATCCATCAATGGAGTGTTGTAAAATAGCTTTTTCAAAACAAAGCGAATCAATATACTTTCGTTGTTGTTGAATAGCAAGAGCATCGATATTTAGTTTACAAAGTTTTTCTTGTTTTTTTGAAGATAGGAATACATAGTTACTATCGGCTAATTGAATGTAATAAACAGCAGAGTCTAAGTTATAAAATGGATTGTTGTTACGAGCATAAATTATGCTTAATCCATATCCAGCAGCAATTTTATTTTTGGTTATGACTTTTTCAAACAGTTGTTTTGCCTTAAAATAATTATGTATTTCTAGTGCTTCAAAACCTTTTTGAGTTTTAGTTTTAAATATATGTTGAGCATGAGTCCATCCACTTAATAGCATGACAATTAAAAAAAGGATATTTGCTCTATTTAATAACATTTTCACATAAAATAACGTATCATTTACTCGTGGGTAAATTAAATTTATATATCATTTTTTTTGTTTTAGGCTCATTACTCCTATGTTGTTCTGAAAAAGAACATCTTCCAGATCCTGTTGATAGAGATTTACCTCAACTAAAAACTGATGGTAAAATTACGGCTTTAATAAATTATAGTGCAACAAGTTATTTTATTTATAAAGGAGAACCCATGGGCTTTGAATATGAGCTACTTAAAAAATATGCTAAAACAGAGCAATTGGAATTGGAAGTTGTTCCTATAAAAAACATGGATAGTATTTTTGTTGATTTGAACAATGGAGTTGGAGATATAGTTGCAGCCAATTTAACAGTAACATTGGATAGAAAACAAGAAGTGAGTTTTACCCACCCCGTTTTAATAACAGAACAAGTGCTTATTCAACGAAAGCCTGATAATTGGAGAAAACTAAGTAAAAAAAATTGGAAAGATTCGCTGCTAAAATCACCCATAGATTTAGCCAACAAAACCGTAGTTGTTCGTCAAGGTTCTTCTTTTTACGAGCGTTTGCAAAGTTTATCTAAAGAAATAGGAAGCAAAATAAATATAGAAACAGTACCTGGCGAAATTGCCATGGAACAGCTCATAGAACAAGTAGCCAATAAAGAAATTGATTATACCATTGCAGATAAAAATATAGCATTGGTAAATGAATGGCAATATCCAAACATAGACGCAAGTGTATCGGTAAGCAGCGACCAACAAATTGCTTTTGCAACTCGAACAAATGCAGATAGTTTATTAGCATCAATAAATACATGGTTAAAAGAATTTCAAAAAACAAAGGCTTTCACAATGCTTTACCAAAAATATTATGGAAATCAGAAACAATATGATAAACGCATAAATCATAATCATTATACGCTAATTAGTGGTCAAATTTCCTCTTACGATGAACTCCTAAAAAAATATGCACCCGAAGCTGGATGGGATTGGGAATTGTTAGCTGCTTTGGTTTATCAAGAATCGCATTTTAACAATGATGCTATTGGTTGGGGAAATTCTTTTGGATTGATGCAATTTATGCCCGAAACAGGAATGAAATTTGGTGTTGATTCCACTTCTTCTGCTGAGCAAAATATAAAAGCAGGGATTAAATACATCAAATTTTTAACTAAAATTTGGGAAGACAAAATAACAGATTCCACTGAACGTATAAAATTTGTATTAGCAAGTTATAACGCTGGACCTGGACACGTAATAGATGCATCACGATTAGCTGAAAAATACAATAAAAATCCCTATCAATGGAAAGATGTTGGTTATTATTTAAAAAATAAATCTAAACCTCAATTTTATAAAGATGAAGTGGTGCAACATGGATATTGCAAGGGCTATATTGCGTTTGATTATGTAAATGAAATTATGGAACGCTATCAACACTATAAAGCAATAATTTCTACGCATCAAGAATAATACTAATTTTGCTTCATGATTTTAACAGATACACACACCCATCTTTATTCCGAACAGTTTGATAATGATATTGATGAAGTAATTGCAAATGCCATAAAAAATGGAGTTACTCGGTTTTTCTTACCTAATATTGATGCTTCTTATACTGAAAAAATGCTGCAATTAGCAAAAAAATATCCCCAGCAACTTTTCCCAATGATGGGTATTCATCCGTGTTCAATAAAAGAAACTTATAAAGAAGAAATCGCTCATGTTGAGCAAGAGTTAGAAAAACATTCGTTTTGTGCCATTGGTGAAATTGGTATTGATTTGTATTGGGATAAAAGTTTTCTAACGCAGCAACAAGAAGCCTTTCGTTTGCAAATAGCATTGGCAAAAAAGTATAATCTTCCTTTTATTATTCACTGTAGAGATGCCTTTAATGAAATTTTTGAGATAATGGACAATCTGAACGATGATAAAATGCGTGGTATTTTTCATTGTTTTACTGGTAATTTAACACAAGCCCATCACATCATTAATTATGGGGGTTTTAAATTAGGCATAGGAGGAGTTGTAACCTTTAAAAATTCGGGATTAGATAAGGTTGTGGAACAAATAGATATGCAACATATTGTTTTAGAAACAGACTCCCCCTATTTAGCTCCTGTTCCTTTTAGAGGAAAACGCAATGAAAGTGCTTATTTACTGAATATAGCTCAAAAAGTAGCCGAAATTAAAAGGCTCACCGTTGCTGAAGTAGCTGAAATTACCACACAAAATTCGGTAGAGGTTTTTGGAATGTGAGTATTTGGGAGAAGTGAACACAGATTTTTTAATTCCTATAATACTTTCCCTACTCCAACACTACTTTTTGTGCCACACTTTCTTTTTCGGAGTTTATTTTAACTAAATATATGCCCTTGGGTTGATGAGCAAGGTTGATGTTTAGTGTTGATGAATTAATTTGTTGCTCCAACACCACTTGACCCATGAGGTTTATCCCAAGTTGCAGCTAATTAACCCGAACTTCCTTTATTTAAAGCATATTGGTAATTTTTAATTTCCAGTTTGTGTACTACGGATTTTTTTGTAAAAGGTTGTTTTTTTATTTTTAGGGTGGTGTATAT
>JAHYJH010000086.1 GCA_019429185.1 Vicingaceae bacterium | reverse complement strand
TTACCGAAGCTTCACAAGATAAACATCCATCGAAGAATCGAAGTGTGCTTTCTTTCGTCTGAAACAAAATTATAAAAAAAATATGACTTTTATTTGTTTTTTATGACAGTACCTACGGACAGAGGGGTAAGTTTAGTGTTGGCAAAGAGGGTGGTTACTTAGGTTGTGAAAAAAAAATTACATTTGTGTTATGAATAATTTTATCACTAAGCCCTCTGCTAAAATGTCAACGCTTCAGCTTAGCACTTACGGGGAAAATAGAAAAGCGTAGCAAATGCTACGCTTAAATAAGGACTAGACATTTTAACCATACAAAAAAACCCCAATGATTTGAAAATCATTGAGGTTTCTACATTTAGAAAGATATTAATTACTGAATTTCAGTAACAAAATTTAACTCAACATCCGTATCTCCTGGAGCACAAGTTCCGTCTTTTACACCTGGTTGATGTTTTAACACTACTTGAGTGGTACCAACAGAAGCAGTCCCTGAAGTCCATTGAGAAGCTAAACCTACTTCATAAGTACCATCAGAATCTGTTCTGATAATACTTAGGTTTACATTACTAGGAGTGAAGCAAAAGAGGTGTTCATCAGCTTCTTGGGCTATTTCTGTAGTAATGTTTTCCACCGGATTTTTAGATTCATCAAAAACTTCTAATGTTGCATTATACACACTGTTAGCAGCTAATCTGATGGTATCAAATTGTGTTGGAGCATTTCCACCATCACCATCAGGGTCTCTAAAAAAGGCAGTTACCGTTGGCTCAACACCTGCGGTATCTACAAATGTAATTTTAACAGTAGTAATTAATTCTTCTTCATTAGCAGGAGGAGTTGGATTGTTTGGCTTAGGAGAGTCCTTATCTTTCTTACAACATACCATTAAGGCGGCTGCTAAGAATAGAAATAAACTTGCTTTGGTTATTTTTTGTATTGGTTGCATATTTTTTATTTTAAAATGTTGTTTTTAATTGTAGTATAAAATTTCTACCCATCTCATCGCTATAATACCTGAATTTGTTGAGGTAATCACGATAAGTGGTGTTTAATAAATTATTGATTTGCATCCCGATAATTAGCGGCACAGTTTGTTTTTTGGTTTTGTATAACGGAATTTCCAATCCGGCTTGTAAACTCAGCAATTCATAGCCTTTTGGTGGCGGCACAAAATCAGAATTAGCCTCATACCTGGTTTGTTCTAACACATGTTGTAACGAAACGCCTATAAATAGATTTTTTAATGACTTTAAACTATCTATATGAAAGTTAATACCATTTTCAAATCTATCGGAAGGAATGCCGTATAGCCATTCATTAGCAGTTGCATCAAATGCTCTGATTAAAGAAATTTTTCCTGTATAAGTAACATTTTTATGAAAATGATAATTCACTTTCGTATCCACACCTTTAAAAGAAGCAGTAGTTTGCTTGTACTTAAAAGTAGGAAAAGCACCTCTAATGGTTAGTGTTGGCGGCAACTCAGGAGCTAAATAAATATAATCAGCAATGTGGTTGTAATAGCCTTCCACTTGAATTAGGAGTTTCTTAGCACGATATTCTACAGAAAAAAGGTTGTTATAAGCCTTTTCGGGAGAAAGCGTTTTGTCGCCAATTTCTACAGCAGCAGCACCATGATGAACACCATCGCTAAACAACTCATTTATTCCCGGTGGACGCCAAGCCGAACCAAAGTTATATCCTAATGTTACTTTATCAGTAAGCTTATAAACACTGCCTATTGTTCCAGAAAAATTCTCGTAGTTAAAATCAGGTTCGGTTAGTTCTTCTTTTTCCCAAACATAAGCTTGTTGGTAAATTTTATCGTATCGCACACCACCTTCAACCTGAAGTTTGTAATTGTTACTTGTCCAGTTTTCTATCCAAAAAATACCCGAGCTGTATTTAATAAAATTGGGAATAAAATTTCTTCCTTCCGTAGTGTTTCCTTGATAAATTCCACCAATGCCAATAGAGCCTTTGAATTTTTTAACTCTTTCGTGTTCCCAAATTAAGTCGCCCGTATGGGTGGTTAAACCAAATTTAAGTTCAGGAACACTAAGGTCTTTATCTCCACCTCTTGGTAGGTGTTTATCAAACTCGTTTCTCAGGTTAAACTGACGTGCATAAACCAATTCCAATTTTCCTACTTTTCCTGTAGCTACATAACTTTTTACCTTAAACAATTCATGCTCTATTTTCTGATAAGGACGCTCTATATCGTAAGTGAAATCGGCTTTTTCTAACGGTTCTTCGGCAGCAAAAGCAGTTTGTAAATCAGTAAGATTTCCAATGTGAGCACCTGAAAAAATACCAATAATGGAGTTAAACTGACTGTAAAAAAGCTCCACACCATATTTTTCTTTATTCAGACCTAGTGTCCACGAAAAATTTTGTTCTTCCACACCGGTATTTTTAAGAAAATAGTTGGGAGTTTGCACATTTCCACTTTTTTTCAGTGAGCCTTGCACACGCCAAGCGATTCCTAATAGTTTATTGCTTTTACCTTCTAACATAGCAGAGCCAACTCCTTGTTGTCCGTTGGAATAACCAATAGCATTAATTTCACCATTAATTCTCGAACTGTCGGGTAAGTCGGCAGCTTCTACCAAAACAACACCACCAATAGCATTTGCACCATAACGGACACTTTGAGCACCCTTTACTACACTTAATTTAATAGCAATAAAAGGATCAATTTCAGGAGCGTGTTCGCTTCCCCATTGCTGTCCTTCTTGTCTAATACCATTATTTAGAATCAAAATCCTATCGCTATGCATCCCATGAATTACAGGTTTAGAAATAGAATTTCCAGTTGTAAGTGTTGTAACTCCGGTAAGTTCTTTCATGCTTTCGCCTAAGGTTCTACCTCTTGTTTTGCTAAGTTCTTCCAAAGAAAGTTCTTTTTTTACAACAGAACTAAGTGGTTTTATTTCATTTTCTATGATAGCAAATTCTTTCAATTCTTCAATATGATGTTCTAAATAAAAGGTTTTTTTAGTGTGCTGGGTAATTAATACTTTTTGCGTATCTAGCTCACAACCAATATGACCAATAACCAATGTGTAGGTTTGTTTACATAGATTAGGTGCGATAAAAACACCGTTTATATCGGAAATAAATCCTTTTTCTAATTCTAAAATATAAATAGTAGAAAAAGATAACGCTTGTTGATCATGTTCGTCAATTACAATTCCTGAAAGCGTAAACTCGCAAGAAGATGTTTGTGTAAACACCACAGATTGACTAACTATGCTCAACAAAAGTAAGAGCAATAAACCCTTCATTTTGATTGAATTAATTGTAAGAATTGTGCTTATAGTAAAATGCTATAAGAACATTGATAAACTAAAATTATTAATTTTAAATGTGCCGAAAAATCGGGATGATTTAAGGATCTGTAATGAAATAAACTATACATTTAGCCTTGCTCTTTTGCTCACTAATTGCGTTGAAAATACTCGCCATAGCGTTGCTATGTCTGTGTTTTTCGTCTTATTAGCAAACAAAATAACTTCGTCTATTCTGTACACTTTATTTCATTACAGACCCTAAGCGATGGGAGGACCTCTAAGCGAGGTATTTCTATTGATGAATTTATTAATATAAACACTTGAGTATTCACTAATAATGGGTTTTTCATTTAAGAAACTAAAAAAATGATGGGTTTTATCACTTGCTTCTGAAGAAGCGGAGAAGTTGAACGTACAAACTAAATCTTCTCCGTGATATTCAATAGTATGAAAGTGTTTTTCATTTACTGCATCGCAATACACACCTTCATGATGAAAAAATAATTCGTGAACCGTTCTTCCTAAATAAGTATTGAGTAGTGTAAAAACTAGAAGTAAACTAAGTATGGCTCGAAACACTTTCACACTACGAAATTACTAAAAATATTTCATAAACTAATTTTCACCTAACAACACATTCCACCCTTGAGCAGTTAATTGATGAACTGTATTATCTCCTGTAACAAACTCGTGTTTACCTTTATCAGAAGTAATATGTCCGATAATAGAGACTCTTTTTTGCTCTTTTATTTTTTCATAATCCTCTAACGAAATGGTAAAAAGTAATTCATAATCTTCACCACCATTTAATGCACAAACAGAAGGGTTTAAATTCAGTTCTTCCGCAGTAGAAACGGTTAATGGGTCTAAAGGAATTTTGTTTTCATAAATAGTACAACCTACTCCCGATTGTGTGCAGATATGAATAATCTCAGAAGAAAGTCCATCAGAAACATCTATCATAGCAGTAGGATGAACATCCAATTCTTTAAACATTTCAACCACATCTTGTCGTGGTTCGGGTTTTAATTGTCTTTCTAACAGATAATCATATCCCGAAAAATCTGGCTGGATAGATGGGTTTTCATTAAAAATTTGTTTTTCTCTTTCCAGTAATTGTAAGCCCATAAAAGCCCCACCTAAATCGCCCGACACACAAATTAAATCATTTTCTTTAGCTCCATTTCTGTAAACTATTTCCTTCTTTTCTGCTTCGCCAACAGCAGTTATACTTATAATCAATCCTGAATTTGATGAAGTAGTATCGCCTCCAACCAAGTCAACACCATAAATTTCGCAAGCCAACAACATACCTTCATACAATTCTTCTAATGCTTCTATTGAAATTTTATTAGATACCGCTAATGCAACCGTAATTTGGGTTGGATGAGCATTCATGGCGTAAACATCCGATAAATTCACAGTTACAGCTTTAT
Organism: Vicingaceae bacterium; assembly: GCA_019429185.1. GTDB lineage: Bacteria > Bacteroidota > Bacteroidia > Flavobacteriales_E > Vicingaceae > BRH-c54. The sequence continues at coordinate 11,056 of JAHYJH010000086.1, read as the reverse complement.
ATCCTAAATGTTTAAAAGGAGTATAAAGTAAATCAAAATGAATACCTTCTACTAACATATCAGTAGTTACCACAATCTGTTTATTTTTAGACGGAGCAATTACAGCAGCATCATCACCAACACCTTTAACAGAAGTTGGATTTTTTAATTTTATTTGAGAAGTAAGGTGATGGATTAATCCAAATTCACCAAGTTGCTCAATTTCTTTGGGGTTATTTTTATCTTCAAACATAGGGCAAAGGTAAGAAATTCATTAATTGGATGAATGATAAATATTCTTTGCTTTTTTATTTATTTTCTTTGTTTTGATACCATTTTTTTTGTACTTTTGTCCTAATTTAGAATGAATCTAAATAAGAAGATTATGATAACAGTTTCAGAAAACGCAAAAAAACAAGCCCTTCGACTAATTGAAGATGGTGAATCTCCAAAAGATACCTTTATTAGGGTAGCTGTTAAAGGAGGTGGTTGTTCAGGATTGAGCTACGACTTAAGTTTTGACAATAAAATAACTCCAGATGATAAGATTTTTGAAGATAATGGTGTTAAAGTAGTCTGCGACAAAAAAAGCATTCTATACCTTGCTGGAACAGAATTAGACTTTTCAGGAGGTTTAAACGGAAAAGGATTTATTTTCAAAAACCCAAATGCGAACAGAACTTGTGGTTGTGGGGAGAGTTTTTCTTTATAAATAAGTGATTAGAAATTAGAGATTATGGCTTATTCGGAGGATGATTTAAAAAAAGAACTTAAAGACCAAGAATACAAATACGGTTTTACAAGTAATATTGAATCGGAAGTTATTCCAAAAGGATTGAACGAAGACGTAGTGCGTTTAATTTCATCCAAAAAAAACGAACCTCAATGGTTGCTCGATTTTAGATTAAAAGCATTCGCTCATTGGAAAACTATGGTCGAAAAACGCTGGGCTCACGTAAGTTATCCTGAAATAGATTTTCAAAACATATCTTATTACTCATCCCCAAAAGCAAAAAAAGAAGTGAGTTGGGACGAGGTCGATCCAGAAATGAAAGCCACCATGGATAAACTCGGTATTTCTATGGATGAGCAAAAAGCACTTTCAGGCGTTGCTGTCGATTTTGTGTTTGATTCCGTTTCAGTAAAAACCTCATTTCAAGATAAATTACAGGAATTAGGTGTTATTTTTTGCTCGTTTAGTGAAGCTGTTAAAAACCATCCCGAATTGGTAAAAAAATACTTAGGAACAGTTGTTCCACCAACCGACAATTTTTATGCAGCTTTAAATTCAGCTGTTTTTTCCGATGGTTCTTTTTGCTACATCCCAAAAGGAGTGCGTTGCCCCATGGAACTTTCTACCTATTTTAGAATAAACGAAGCCAATACTGGTCAGTTTGAACGTACGCTCTTAATTGCTGATGAAGGAAGTTATGTGAGTTACTTAGAAGGATGTACCGCTCCATCGAGAGATGAAAACCAATTGCACGCAGCTGTAGTTGAGTTGATTTCATTGGATGGTGCAGAAATAAAATATTCAACCGTACAAAACTGGTATCCAGGCGATAAAGACGGAAAAGGTGGAATTTACAACTTTGTTACCAAAAGAGGTATTTGCCACAATCATTCAAAAATTTCGTGGACACAAGTAGAAACTGGCTCTGCCGTTACTTGGAAATATCCTTCTTGTATTTTAAAAGGTGATAACTCGATTGGCGAATTTTATTCAGTTGCTGTAACCAACCACTATCAACAAGCCGATACTGGGACCAAAATGATACACTTAGGGAAAAACACCAAAAGTACCATTATCTCTAAAGGAATATCAGCAGGATTCAGTAACAACTCTTACAGAGGATTGGTACAAATACATAAAAACGCTACCAATGCTAGGAACTTTACCCAATGTGATTCATTATTAATGAGCGACCAATGTGGAGCTCATACTTTTCCTTACATTGAAGTAAAAAATAGTACCGCAAAAATCGAACATGAAGCTACCACTTCAAAAATTGGAGAAGACCAATTGTTCTATTGCAATCAACGAGGAATAAGTACCGAAAAAGCCATCAACCTTATTGTTAATGGATATTGTAAAGATGTGCTAAACAAATTACCTATGGAATTTGCTGTTGAAGCTCAAAAACTGTTGGAAATTAGTTTAGAAGGAAGTGTGGGATAAGCCCCCTCTAACTCCCCCGAAGGGGGAGGATGATGTAGCTAACTTTAACAAGGGGTCATGACCCCTTGTCAAAAACAAAAGAGTAACAACAAGGGGTCATGACCCCTTGTTAAAAATAAAGCTTATTATGATTAAAATAAAAAATTTACATGCCAATATTGATGGCAAAGAAATACTAAAAGGAATTAACTTAGAAGTGAAAGCCGGTGAAGTACATGCTATCATGGGGCCAAATGGTTCGGGTAAAAGTACGTTGTCATCTGTTTTAGCAGGAAGAGAAGAGTTTGAAGTTACTGAAGGTTCGGTAGAATTTGATGGTAAAGATTTGCTGGATTTAGCTCCCGAAGATAGAGCTAGAGAGGGATTGTTTTTGGCTTTTCAATATCCGATAGAAATTCCAGGAGTGAGCAACATTAACTTTTTGAAAACAGCGATAAACGAAAAAAGAGCTTATCTTAATCAAGAGCCTGTTTCTGCAAAAGAATTTTTAGGCATGGTGAAAGAAAAATCTGCTTTGGTAGAATTAGATGCAAAATTAGCAAATCGTTCAGTAAATGAAGGTTTTTCTGGTGGTGAGAAAAAAAGAAACGAGATTTTCCAAATGGCAATGCTAACCCCTAAATTGGCTATTTTAGATGAAACTGATTCAGGATTAGATATTGATGCGTTGAGGATTGTTGCTAATGGGGTAAACAAATTGAAATCGCCCAATAATGCAACCATTGTTATTACACATTATCAAAGATTGTTAGATTATATTATACCTGATTTTGTACATGTTTTATATGACGGAAAAATTGTTAAATCCGGAAGTAAAGATTTAGCGTTAGAATTAGAAGAGAAAGGATACGATTGGATAAAAAACGAAAGCCCCCTCTAACTCCCCCGAAGGGGGAGAACTTCCCCTCTTGAGAGAGTTTGAGATTAAGAGGAAAATCTGCGAGACAGATTTGGGTTTAAAAATAAGGGGGGTGTAACTTTTAAAAAATCAAATACTACAAATGGAAAACATAAATACAACAATAGCTACATCAGAAAAAAAAGACAAGTTTTTGGAAGTCTTATCAACACTTGATTTTACAACCGAAAACCCTACTTTTTTACAACATAGAATAACTTCCCAGAACGAACTCAACGAATTGGATTTTCCTACTTCTAAAACAGAATATTGGAAATATACCCGTGTGGGCAAAATTGTAAACAATACCTACACCTTGGGTCAACCTGAGAAAATTGATGTTAGCGATTTTTTAATTCCAAATTTGGATGCACAAGTATTGGTAATTATTAACGGACATGTAGTTGCCGATTTATCTGATTTCACTTCGGTAGATGGCGTTACATTAACTTCACTTTCTCACGCTAAAAAGCAAAATTTTGAAGGGTTAAAAAAACATTTCAATCAGTTTACGCAAGATAAAAAAGAAATATTTTTAGCGTTCAATAATGCTTTCCATACCGATGGTATTTATTTAGAAGTAGCAAAAAACAAAATCATTGAAAAACCATTACACATCATCAACATAACTACTGGAAATAATACCATTTCGCAAAGCAGAAATTTGTTTTTGGCAAATGTTGGTAGTCAGGTAAAAATCATCGAATCTTTTGTAAATGTTAATGGCGAAAAGAATTTTAATAATCACGTTTCTGAATTAATTATTTCCGAAAACGCTATTATGGAATACAACAAAATTCAGGATAAAAAAGAAACTAATTTTAGCATTGTTACCGAGCAAGTTTATCAAGAAGCGAATAGCAATTTTACCATCAACACCGCTACATTTAATGGTGCTTTAGTGAGAAATAACTTGAACATTGAAGTAGATGCATCCAACTGCGAAACTAACCTCAACGGATTATATTTAGGAAAAAACAAAGACCATATCGACAACCATACGGTAGTTGACCATAAAAAACCACATTGCAACTCTAATGAAATTTACAGAGGTGTTTTAGATAATGAATCAACAGGCGTATTTAACGGAAAAGTATTTGTTCGACCAAATGCCCAAAAAACCAATGCTTTTCAGCAAAACAACAATATTTTACTAACTGATAATGCTACGGTAAACTCAAAACCAGAGTTAGAAATTTATGCAGATGATGTAAAATGTAGTCATGGTTCAACGACTGGACAAATTGATGAAGAAGCTATTTTTTACTTACAGTCAAGAGGAATATCGAAAAAAGGAGCATTGAAATTAATGATTAATGCTTTTGCTAAAGATGCGTTGGAAAGGATTTCAATTGAAGCATTGCAAGCGTATATTGATAATAAAATTGAAGAACGATTTATATAACAAGGGGTCATGACCCCTTGTCAAAAAAAAAGATATTGACAATAACAAGGGAGCATGCTCCCTTGTTTAATGTGGAAATTTGAGAATTATTTAATGTGTGAATGAATGTCGTTCTGAACGAAATTTTTCATTCGTCAACTGACGGATAGAAAAATGAAGTGAAGAATCTCAGGAAGATTTTGAAAGATTACTTCGTTCGTGCCTCACTCGTAATGACGAAAAAAACAACAACTGTGGAAGCAACAACAACATATAAATTAAATGTAGAAGAAGTTAGAAAAGACTTCCCCATCCTTCACCGCCAAGTGAACGGAAAACCATTGGTATATTTTGATAATGGAGCCACTTCGCAAAAACCACAACAGGTAATTGATGTTATCAATCGTTATTACCAGCACGAAAACAGCAACATCCACAGAGGAATTCATACTTTAAGTCAGGAAGCTACCGATGCTTATGAAAAAGCCCGAACAACGGTACAACAGTTTATTAATGCCCAACATAATCACGAAGTAATTTTTACAAGCGGCACCACAGGAAGCATCAATTTAGTAGCTTCAAGTTTTGGCAAAAAACACATCCAAGCAGGTGATGAAATTATCATCTCTACTATGGAACATCACTCTAATATTGTTCCGTGGCAAATGCTATGCGAAGAAAAAGGAGCTATTTTAAAAGTAATTCCTATCAATGAAAAAGGTGAGTTACTGCTAGATGAATTTAAAAAACTGCTTTCGCCTAAAACAAAATTAGTAGCTGTAACACATGTTTCTAACACATTAGGCACCATCAATCCTGTTAAAGAAATTATACAACTAGTTCGCCAACACAATTCCACTTTAGATGGAAATGTGGGTGGAAATATCCCCCCTTCGGGGGGACAAAGGGGGGCAGTTATCCTAATTGATGGAGCACAAGCAGTTCCGCATACCAAAGTAGATGTGCAAGCGTTGGATTGCGATTTTTATGCTTTTTCGGCTCATAAAATGTTTGGTCCGACAGGTGTAGGAATTTTGTACGGAAAAGAAGCTATTTTAAATGAGTTACCTCCCTACCAAGGTGGTGGAGATATGATTAAAACGGTAACTTTTGAGAAAACCACTTACAACGAACTCCCTCATAAGTTTGAAGCCGGAACACCCAACATTGTTGGCGGAATAGGTTTAGCAGCAGCCATTGATTACATGAACCATATTGGCATTGCAAATATTGAAGCTTATGAGCATGAATTGTTAAACTATGCCACCCATAAAATTAAAAAAATTGAAGGTGTTAGGATAATTGGAGAAGCCGCCAACAAAGCAAGTGTTTTGTCCTTTTTGGTAGATGGCACACACCCATCTGATATTGGGATGATTATCGACAAATTGGGAATAGCTATCCGAACTGGACACCATTGCACCGAACCACTAATGAACCGCTTTAATATTCCCGGAACGGCAAGGGCTTCGTTTGCTTTTTATAATACCAAAGAGGAAATTGATACTTTTATACTTGCATTGGAAAGAGCACTGAAAATGTTGAAATAATGGCACTAATTCCATACTATAAAACTACAATCGAATCTAAGTTAACACCTAAGGAAGTATGTCAAAAATTAGCTTTGTTTGTGGAACAGAAAAATATGGATGAAGTTTATTTGAGAGATTTTTTATCATTAGGAGTAACTGACATGTTGATTTATGGAGACTATAAAAAGTTGTTTATGGGCAAGTACAATGAAAATGAATTTAAAATTAGAACCTCAACAGCTTATGGCAGCATGGGCGGATTTAACCTGAATTATTTACATGGTAAAATTAAGGAATCAGATATAGGAGGTTCAGTCATAGATTTAAAAATTCAGGCTCCTAAATTATTTAATTATTTACTATTAAGTATAGGAATATTTATTTTGCTGATTCAGATTTTAATGTTAGATGTGGGAATATACAATAATAATCCATTGATTTTAACTTGGTTTCCCAGTATAATGTTGTTTGTTGGTTATCTCTTTGTTTTAGTTGATTATAATATGGGATTAACTGTTTATAATGAAAGATTGATTCCTCATTTAAAAAGCTTAAGTATTCAAGAACTCATAAAAAAAAGAGACGAACGAAAACAAAGGAGAAAAACAAGAAGAAGGTAATTTTAAAGTTTACGAACTTTGCACTTTAAACATAATAAACTTTATGAACTCAATACAAGAAACACAACAAGAAATAGTAGAAGAATTTGCTTTGTTTGATGAGTGGATGGACAAGTACGAACACCTCATTGAATTGGGCAAAGATTTACCATTGATTGATGAACAATATAAAACAGACGAAAATTTGATAAAAGGTTGTCAGAGTAAGGTTTGGTTGCACGCAGAACTAAAAGATGGTAAAATAATTTTTACTGCCGATAGTGATGCTATTATTACCAAAGGAATTGTAGGATTGGTAATTAGCGTATTTTCCAATCATACACCACAAGAAATAATTGATACCGACTTATTTTTTATTGATCAAATTGGATTACAAGAACATTTGTCGCCAACCAGAAGCAACGGATTGCTGGCAATGTTAAAACAAATTAGAATGTATGCAATTGCTTTTCAAGCAATGAAATAATAATATATTATGGCTGAAGAAAACAACAAAAATCTTGAAAATCCATCTAAACAAGATGTAGAAATGCAAATTATAGATGTATTAAAGACGGTTTACGACCCCGAAATACCTGTTGATGTTTATGAAATGGGGTTAATCTATGAAATTAACCTCGATGATGATTTTAATGCTGAAATTGTGATGACGTTGACTTCGCCTTCTTGCCCAGTTGCTGAAAGTTTACCCGAAGAGGTAAGGCAAAAAACAGAAGGATTGTGGAGCGTAAAATCAGCTACGGTTCAACTTGCTTGGGAGCCACCATGGACGAAAGACATGATGAGTGAAGAAGCAAAATTTGAGTTAGGATTTATGTAGGCTGTCTATAATGCCCGACTTCATCGTTATTCTCGTTTTTTAAATCAGTCATTTACAAAAGTAAACTCCTGATTTTTAAAAACTTCGAATGCCTCGAACTCGAACATTATAGTTCAGCCTCTCAATATTATGGACAAACTCTATGTGATACCCTAACTCAAATTATAATTTTTTAATTCAACTTAGTCAATTTGTCTTGTGCTTGTTGCTTGTAAAATCCTTGTTCATTCACAATTTCTTGCAACAATTTTTTTGCTTCTTTAATTTCTTTTAATTCAATTAGAGTTAACGATTTATACCATTTTGCTTCTTGATTAAATTCCGTTTGAGGATTTTTTAAAACTGCATCAAATTTACGCAATGCATTTTTGTAATTCTTTATATGATATTCCGACAAAGCTCCATAAAACAAAGCATTCACATCTGTTGGATGCTTAGCAAGAATTAACTCAAAATCAGCTAAAGCATCTTTGTAAGCTAGATCTTTAAAATGCAACATTCCTCGCTCCAGCACACTTTTATAAGATTCTTTTAAAATTGTTTTTTCCAATTCTTTTTCCGCTGCTTCTTTTTCTTCTTTATTCAAATAATCAACAGGAGTAGCATCTGTTTCAGCTAATTTCTTAAAATCTTCTTCATTTTGATATTCAACAGCATAGTCAACTACTTTGTAACCAGAAAAATAATACGTATTTTGATTCGTTTTTAATTGTGTTGAGTACGTATTTCCAGACACAGCAAACTCTTGCTGAGGTGCTGCTGGTATTTGATTGCTTGTAGTTTTTGTTTCTGCCTTTTTATTTTGTGCCCTCGTTTTCATTTTGTCAGAATCTTTTTCACTCTTTTTACGCTCTGCTACTGTTGACGTAAATACTTGATTTTTTCTATCTTCATCGTCATTTACTCTATTAACATCCTCATTTTTTGCAACTACTTCTTCTGCAACAGCTTCTGGTTCCATTGGAGTGCCTGCTTCATCCATCAATATATTGTTATCAAGTTTTGATTCTAAGCTGTTTTTTTCAGAAGATGCTCCATAATCAACTTGTTCAACAGCACTTGTTGGAGCAGCCTTTTCAACTTTTTCTTTTATAGACTCCCCTATTCTTTGTTCCAACTTCGACTGAGTATTTATTGTTTTTTGTAGAGATAATTCGATATCATTTTCAACGGTTGTTGGTGCTTCTTCTTCCAAAAAATTCTCTTTAGGAAGTGGAGAGGCTTGCTCATGAATAGCCATTTCGTTTTTATTAAATTTATTTTCATTGAATAAATTAATTAAAAGATACGCTCCAAAAATTACAGCAATTAATGAAGCTGCAGCCATTAGCCAACCTCCTTTAAAAAAAGAATTTGTTTGATTTGAAGCTATTCGATTTTCAATTTTGTGATCTAAAGCAAAAAGGATAGAACTGTTTTTAGCATATTTCATTCCTGCCATAGCATCGGTGCATAAATCGCAATCGAGCATGTGTTTTTCAACCTCATGCAACTCATTTTTTGTAAGTTGCTTATTGATGTACTTCATCATCAGCTCCTTTGAGATACAAGTGGTATTTGAAAATATATGGTTATGTAATTCTTTCATTTTACAAAAGTGTTATTCGTTATTAGCCCCACCCAACCTCCCCAAAAGGGAGGGGTTTCCAACACGCAAAGCCATTGTTATTTGTTGTTTGTATTTTGTTATTTGTTATTTGTTATTTGTTATTTATCTTTTGTTGTTTGTTAAATTTTCAAATTATTCATCTGTATTGCCAAGTTTCTTTTTCCATTTTGAATATAACTTTTTACTTGTTTTTCTGAAAAACCTGTTTCTTCTGCAACTTCTTGATAACATTTTTCTTTTAAAAAAAACAATTCTATACAAATTCTTTGCTCTTCTTTTAATACAGCAATGGCTTTTTCTAAATCAGTAAAAACTAATTCTTGTTCCATTTTTTCATTTACTTCAAAGGGAGCTGCAAAAGTTTCTTCATGTTCATAAACAGCTTCATACGCATTAACTTTCTTTGTAATAACCTGCTTTTTTCTCAAAAACATCAAGCAATGGTTTCGTGCAACACTGTGCAACCATGATTTAAAATTTGCTATCTCATGTTTTTTTAAATCTTCCATTAGTTTTTCAAAAATCTGTATTACAGCATCTTCCCCTTCTTCTTCATTTTTTAAATACTTTAAACAAACTCCATAAACCAAATGAGAATATCTTTTGTATAATTCTCCCAAATATATTCCATCTCCATTGCTCTTATAATTGGCAATAAGTTCATTATCCGTTAATTTATGAGGTCTATTTTTTTTAAAGATATTCATTGATAAAGTTTAGCCACTAAAAATGAATTGATAAAGGTATTAAAAAAGTTCAAAGAAAACCTAACAGGTTTCTGAAACCTGTTAAGTTTATAAATCATTTAAATTGCTGAGCCAAATCAAAATAACTTTTTGTTTCCACAATAATTATTCCTCCTGAAACATCTCCGTATTTAGCAGGTATTCCACCAGTATAAACTTTCATTGCTCCAATTGCTTGACCCGGTATTCCTATTTCTCCTGTAATTGACTTCATTCCGTCAGTAATAAATTGTGTTGATGTGGGGCGAGCACCTCTAATATAAACGTCTTTCCCATTATTGGCTAACGTAACGCCTGGTAATGAAGTGGCTATTTTTATCGGATCTCTTTGGTTTGGACTGTGTTTCATTTCATCTGGCGTTAATGTTAAAACATGCGGTTCATCTTTAGAAATCAAGGGTATTTTATGTAAAACCTCTGTAATTATAAATGGATTTAACATGGTTGCTGTTTGCTCCATAACCATATCTACATACGTAATTTTATCGGAAGTAATTCTTACCTCTTTTGTTTCTATTGTTCCAAAACCTGTAGATTTGGCTATTACTTTATAAGTTCCTGTACTCAATGGTTTAATGGTATATTTTCCATCAAAATCTGTTACCGCTCCTTTAAGTGAACCTCCTATTTCAACATAAACGGAAACATTAAAAATAGGCTCTCCAGTAGCTTTATCTTTTATTACTCCCTTTATCTCTCCATTTTGAGCCAACATTGCTGAGCAAATAATAAGAATTGAAAAACTCAATAATGCTATTTTTTTAATAAATTCATTTGATAAAATTTCTAAATTAATTCGTTTTGTTGTTTTCATGATTTCTAGGTTTTAGGTTAATATTAATTTTTGTTTTGCCCTTTAGATGTAAAAAAAGATAGGATTCCATAAATAAGCTGCGTTTTTTTATTTTTTTTTGAGGAGTTTCTTTATTTTTACTTTCTAAATAAACCTTTTAACTTCAAAAAAATGAATAAATTAACTTCATTAATTACTGTTCCTAGCTTACTTTTTATGGTAATTGGGTGTTCAACACAAGAAAACAAAAACCAAGAACCAGAAAAAGAAATTATCCCCGCTTTTGATATTAGTCAAATAGATTCTGCTCATTCCGCTTGTGCTGATTTTGAACAATTTGCCGCAGGTAATTGGCTAAAAAACAATCCTGTACCTGAATCGGAAAGCCGTTGGGGAAGTTTTAATGTGTTAAACGACCAAAATGAAATTCAGCTAAAAGCTATTGTTAATGAAGCTTCAAATGCTAAAGCTAAAAAAGGAACAACCATGCAATTGG
>JAHYJH010000219.1 GCA_019429185.1 Vicingaceae bacterium | reverse complement strand
AATACTTAATTAGTCCTCACTATGATAATGATGGACATAGAATTGATATTTGAGGAGAGTTTAGTAAATGAAGAAAGATAGCAAAGAACAGAAAAAGGAAGAAGAAAAAGCAGCACAGGAAATCTTTAGCAAAACCAAAATGTTTGGTATGTAAATCAATATTTGTCAAAAATGGATATGTGGCAAAATATTAGAAAAAGAAAAACATTACTTGTCATTGAACAGAGTTTTACACCGTTTTCAATTTTTGCCCCAATTCCATTTTTTTGCCTAACACTTTTTTTTATTTCAACCAAATTCACCGAAATATCCATTGATAAGGTGTATATATTATTATTGGGAGTTTTAATTTCACTATTTTCTAGTGGAGCTTCTTGTTTTTGGAATCATACAAATGATTTAGAAGAAGATGCTAAGAATAAGAAAAAAACACTGATTTCAGAAAATATTATTTCTCATAAAGAAGCAGTAATAATATCTATATTTATTTATTTAATTTCAATTATACTTGTTGTTTATGCATCTATTTTTCTTAATAGACCAATAATCATTTACTTTTTAATTTGGGCAATAATTACATGGTGGTATTCTGATAATATTTTCTTAAAAAAAATCACAGGTATTCGCCTAAAAACACATTATTTAGGTGAATTACTTACTTATGGTGTAGCTTACCCAGCATATACTATGAGTATTTGGCTTATTTTTTCTGATTCATTAATTAAAGGGTTAGTATTATCATTGATTTTTCTATGTTTTGGAATGGCAGTCGTCCTTCTTAAAGATTTAAAGGATATTAAAGGAGACCGGGAAGCAGGATTAAAAACATTTGGAGTGATATTTCTACCATCAAAATTAATAAAAGGTGCATGCATATTTTTAGTTTTATATTTCACCTTACTTGTCATTACAATTCAAGAAGGATTTTTTAATTTCAATTCTTTTTTAATTTTAATACCATTCTTATATTTAATTAAAAATACATATATTCCATTTCATAGGAAAAAGTGGATTCTTGATATTGGTGCTAATAAAAATATTAAGGCTATGATTTTTTCTACATATTCCTCACTATTAATATTAGGTGTGGTAAATTTTATTTAAATCGATAAGAAAATATTAGTTCCACCATTAGCAAAAAAAACATTTTTATCAATTTCAACTATATATTTTCTTTTTATAAATATATCTGGTATAAATATCGATGGAGAAGCAGATATTATTCCAAAATAATTTTCATGTAGCAGTTTTTCAATCTCAATTTTAAAATCTAATGCTTTATTTCCAAATGCAGAAATCGAACCAACATCAAGACAAAAAAGGTTAAAATTTTTAGTGTTGTTTAATAAAAACAAAGCAGAAATGTAGTCATTCATTTTGATAAAGATAGGTTCATGACCAAGAAAAACTAAATTAGAAAATTCGCTAACATCTGCAAAAAATGGAAATAAATCAAAAGGAAAATAAGCATCAATACCAATACTCAAGAAACCTCCAGTTTTTTTATTAAAAAATAAAATGAAATATGGGACTGAAACTTGAAGATTTCCCTTACTCAGATTATCTTTTAATTCAAATTCATTTTTCTCTGTTGCACCTATTGCCTCCTTTACAGCTTTTACAGGTGGTAGATTATCAAGTGATATCAAAATATTTTTCTCAAACAATGCATCGAACTCTTTTACGACTTTGAAGTTTTTTTTTATTATCTCCATTGTCTCTTCCATAGTCGCGCCCTTATCAGGAAAAATATCATCATACACTACCTCAACATCATCCTTTTCAATCACAAGGGCAGCAATTCCATCACCAATATCCTTAAAGTTACTGAAAATAGATGGTGAATTGAATTTCACCTGGGTATGCAACACATTTATCCCTACAATCGGCACCTTATTATCGAGCTTTTTAGCAAATATCTCAAGTATAGTAGGAGGAAGATAGAAAATCTTTGACTTATCACAATAATCAGAAAACCTGCCAGCCATTTCTTTTTTTGTTTTTTCATCGCCCCTGTTGGCCCTAAAACTGAAATATTTACCCATAGCATAGAATTCAGTACTTTTTAATGTATCTGGAACATGTACCAGTGGAAAATGAAGTATTACCACACCCTTTTCACATTTGAT
>JAHYJH010000085.1 GCA_019429185.1 Vicingaceae bacterium | reverse complement strand
GCATATTTTTGTTTTTTAGATTAACAAATATAAACAAGGTTTCATTCTTTTTCTTACTTCATTTCGCTACGCTCCATTTCGTAAGAAAAAGAATGAAAATAGGGAACAACGTAGTGAAACTAATCATATTTTTATAAATCGGATACTAAAATATAAAAAATATGACACCATTTATAGTTTTGTTAAATAAAAATGAGCTAGACGAATTAGTTACTGTTTTGGTTAATTCAAACAATGAAAAGAATTTAAATAGTGAAGTTTATTCAGTAGATGAGTTGGTTTCACTTGTAGAAAGTTTATTAAAACAGAACGAAAGTTTAATCGAAATTGTTAAAAAATTAAAACCTTTAAGTCCAGAAAAACAAAAAATTCTTTTTTCAGAAAATTAAATAAATTAAACAGATAAAAGCTAAACAAAACTAGTTTATATAATCCATCTTAAATTAGTTTTTCTATACTTTAAAAAAGATTAAGTTCAAATGAGTTATCTTTGCTTCTTTTTTAAAGCAATTTTATGGAATTATCTACACTAAATGCACTTTCTCCATTAGATGGAAGATACAGAAAAGTTATTCAAGAACTTTCAAATTATTTCTCAGAAGCAGCTCTTGTAAAATACAGAGTTAAAGTTGAAATTGAATATTTTATAGCATTGTGTGAATTGCCTTTGCCTCAATTAGCCTCTTTTAATAAAGACTTATTTTCCTCTTTAAGAAATATCTATCAAAATTTTTCAGATACAGATGTGTTGACAATTAAAGATACTGAAAAAATAACCAATCATGATGTGAAAGCGGTGGAATATTTTATCAAAGAAAAATTTGATGAATTAAAAATAGAAGAAGCGTTTAAAGAATTTGTTCATTTCGGACTCACCTCTCAAGACATAAACAATACATCTGTTCCATTAACAATTAAAGATGCTTTGAATGCTGTTTATTTCCCCTTATTAACAACTATTTTAAATGAAATTAAAGCAAAAGCCATAGCATGGAAAAATATTTCGATGTTAGCAAAAACACACGGACAACCAGCATCCCCAACAAAACTAGGTAAGGAAATCTATGTTTTCATAGAACGTATTGAAAAGCAATTGCAACAACTAAAAAGTATTCCTTTTTCTGCAAAATTTGGAGGAGCAACAGGGAATTTTAATGCACACCATGTTGCTTATCCAACCTATAAATGGGTTGATTTTGCTAATAATTTTGTAAACAATTCCTTAGGATTAGATCGCTCTCAAACTACTACACAAATTGAACATTACGACAATTTAGCAGCGTTGTTTGACGGATTAAAACGAATAAATACGATTTTAATTGATTTAGACCGAGATATGTGGACTTACATTTCTATGGATTATTTTAAACAAAAGATTAAAGATGGGGAAATAGGCTCATCAGCCATGCCGCACAAGGTAAACCCCATAGATTTTGAAAACTCAGAAGGAAATTTAGGCTTAGCCAATGCTGTTTTTGAACATTTAGCAGCCAAACTTCCAATTTCTCGTTTGCAACGAGATTTAACTGACTCAACCGTATTGCGTAATGTTGGAGTACCCATTGGACACACTGTTTTAGCATTGGTTTCTTTGCAAAAAGGATGGAACAAACTTATTGTAAATGGGAATAAAATTGCAGCAGATTTAGAAAACAATTGGGCAGTTGTTGCCGAAGCAATTCAAACGGTATTGCGAAGAGAAGGTTTCCCAAAACCCTATGAAGCATTAAAAGAACTAACAAGAACAAATGCCAAAATTACAGCAACGTCTATTGCTAATTTTATTGATGGATTAAATGTTTCGTCTGAAATAAAAGCAGAGCTAAAACAAATAACTCCATTTAATTTTACTGGAGTGGAGCTGTTTTAAGTTGGTTGATAAAAATGGCTAAGATCTAAGAAGAATTTAAGGTGTTGTCTTGTTTGGACAATGGACGTCCACTTGTTTTTATTTACTACTAAAATTAAAGCGAAATAATTCCTTCTATTTTTTCTGCTTTCTTATATATTTCTATAATTTCAGTTGGCGAGAGCATCATTTCTTTTGCTGTTACGCTAATAAATTTATTGTTTTTAGACTGGCGGTTTACTAATATGGCTTCACTTCCAAACAACGCTTCTACCATAGCAAGCTTTTGATTGTCAGAGGGAATAATAAACTTAAACATATAAACTTGAGGCCAAGTAAATTGTTCTTCCAACTTCTTTTTTAAGCTTTCATATACTTCTTCTTTCATATACAGTTTTTAGTTAGCCCCCTAAATCCCCCGAAGGAGGACTTCGCTATCGCACAAAGCCTATTTAGTTAATTGTTAATCGTCAATTTTCAATTACGATTGGTATTCCATAATAAAATTCTAACACTTTTGTTTTGAATACAAAATCATATTTTGCTCTTATTTCCTGTGATTGAGCCAAAAACAATCTGTTTTTAATTTGATTAAAATCAAATGGTGTTGTTGTTCCTTCTTTAAATCGCTCTTGTTCATAATTAAATGCTTCGGTTTGAGCGTTAACAGAAACTTGTGCTGCTTCATAAGTTTTTGCTGCCAAAGTTGCATCTGTATAAGAATTTTGAATAGATTCTCTTAATCGCAATTGTTCACTTTCTAAGTTGTATTGTGCCTTTTCAAAATTAATTTCAGCTCTATTTACGTTTGTTCTAAACTGAAAACGATTAAAAATAGGTACGTTTAAACTAAACCCAAAAAAGTGTCCTAAATTATTATCCATTTGCTCAGAAAATGGAAAAATATCTATTGCTCCTTGGCGGTGTTGATACGTGGTATTTAATCCATAATTAAAAGAAAGTGAAGGTAAATAGTTTGCTTTTGAAATACGTATTCCTTTGTCTGCACTTTGTATCGTTAATTCTGCTGCCTTAATTTCTGGAAATGAAACAACAGCTTTTTCATAAATTTGTGTAGCTGAATTTGCTAAAATTGCAGCACTTGCCGTTTTTATCTCAACTTCCTGAATTTCAATAGTTCCTTCTTTAAGTTGGAGCAATTGAGCTAAACGCAATGTTGCAATGTCTAACGAATTTTGAGCTTGAATCAGACTTTGCTCATCATTTGCTAATGTGGATTTTATATTAAGTAAATCTCCTTTAGGTCTAACTCCTACATCAACCAAATTGGCAACCCTATCTACTTCACTTTTGCTAATATCAACCTGAAATTGTGCAATTTTTATTTGTTCATTAGCGAAAAGGATTTGTAAATAATTATTAACGATGTTCAGCGTGATATCGTTCCTCATTTTTTGCACATTGGCATTCTGAACTTCATAACTCAATTTTGCTTGATTTAGGGTGTAAATATTAGCAAATCCATCAAACAAAACAACAGATGAGTTTACCCCAAAACTATTGGAACGGAAATCGGAAGAAACCCTCGATCCTGTTACATCAATGGCTGAACCAAAGTTATAGTTTTGAGAAGCTGAAGCGTTCAAATTAGGCAAAAAATTTCCTTTTGCGTTTATCACATTTTGATATTGATTTTGCTTATCTAATTCAGATTGTTTGATAGAAATATTATTTTTCAACGCATAATCGACACATTCTTGAAGTGTCCAAATTTTTGTATTTTCATTGTTTTGAGCCGAAAGCTCTCCAGCAATTAATAGTAGTAAAATAAAATAGTATTTTTTCATTAGTATTGATTAAAAGGTTTTAGAAATAGGTATTAAATAACTTGCACATTCTGACTTGCTCTTGGGTGTACGACAAATTTCACTTTTACTATTTTTCTTCTGTTAATAGGAGCTGCGAGGCTTTTAACTTTTTCTTTGCCTTCGTTAGCGTCATTGCGAAGCCCAAGCGTTTGGATTGAGTGTTGGAGCTGAAGCAATCTGTCCTTCGATTAAACAGATTGCTTCGGTCGTACCTCCCTCGCAATGACGATTACTAGCGAAATTTACCAAAGGTCGCTTCCTTACTTAATTCTTGTAATGTTCCAATACTTTCATTTATTAAAAGGGATATTTGTCGTACACACCATATTCTTTTACTCGTCTTCACTTTCCTTATCTGATTTAGTTTTAATTTTCTCTGGTTGAGTAATGTTCCAAATTTTTATGTTATCGGTTGCTTTTACACCCGATAAAATTTCAACATTTATACCATCTGAAATTCCAAGTTTCACCTCTTTTCGTTCGAATTGTTGTTCTCCTGTTTGTATTTCAACATAAGGTTCATTGGTTTCAGTATCGAATTGCAACAACGCTTCTCGAATAGCCATCACATTTTCTTTTTTATCTAACACTAATGATGCATTGGCACTATATCCTGCTCGAATAAAAAAAGCGGTATCTAAAAAAACGTCTGCTTCAATTTTAAACTGAACAGCTCCTTGTTCTTCCACTCCTTTTGGTGCAACAAATCTAAGTTTAGCGTCAAATTCTTTATCATTAATTGCTCCTAAACTAATTTTTAATTCCATTCCCATTTTCAATTTTCCTACTTCAGCTTCGTCAACTTTACCTTCAAAAACCATGTTTTTAAGATTGGCAATAATTGCTATTGTAGTTCCTGGATTAAAATTATTACTTTCAATTACTTGATCTCCTTTTTTAACTGGTAATTCTAATACAGTTCCTGATATTGTTGCTTTAATATTGGTATTGGCAACACCTCCATCGCGAGTTCCTAATTGAATAATTTGAAGGTCATTTTCAGCATTGGCTAACTCTTGCTTTGCCTGATTAAATCGTAGTTCAATATTATTAAAGTCTTGAGTCGAAATCACTTCCTTTTCAAACAACTTTTTGTTTCTTTCATATTCTAATTTTGAATTTTCGAGCACAAATTTGGCATTTTTAACTCTTCCTGTTGCTCCATTTAATGCAGCTTCGTTCGGAATTACTTTAATTTTAGCAATTAAATCGCCTGCTTTTATTTGGTCGCCTTCTTTTACCAAAATAACATCTATTATTCCTGAAATTTGTGGTTTAATTTCAACCTCATCTTCAGGAATAACTTTTCCTGTGGCAACAGTTTTCTTTTCAATGGTTGTGTTGAAAGGTGTTTCTGTTTTGTATTGCACAGAAGATTTACTGTTTGAGGATATGAAGAAGTAACTTGCAAAAATTACTCCTAATACAACAATTGTTAATAAAACGTATTTCATAATTTTAATTTATATAGAGTTTGTAAAGTTATTTGTCATTAGTCATTAGTCATTAGTCATTAGTCATTAGTCATTAGTCATTAGTCATTTGTCATTAGTTATTAGTCATTAGTTATTTGTCATTTTGTTCTTTGTTATTCACACATTTACTAATTACTAACACCTAACTACTACTCTTCCCTAAGTGCATCTATTGGCTTAATACTAACAGCCCGTTGAGCTGGAATTAATCCTATTAAAGTGCCTAATACTACCATTATCAGTAATGCTCCAATAATATAAGGAATAGGTACTGTTGGATTTGTATAAGGGAAATCATCAACGTCTTTTGTTAAAGCATTTATTCCTGCTAATACCAATGCTCCCAAAATAATTCCTAAAACACCTGACACGAGTGTTAAAAAAACAGATTCTAAAATTATCTGTGTTTTTATCTCATAAGGAGTTGCTCCTAACGCTCTTCTAACTCCCAATTCTCTTGTTCTTTCTTTCACGGAAATTAATAAAATATTACCTATTCCTATCACTCCTGCAAATATAGTAGCAACACCAACTACTAACGACAAAAATGTTAATCCTTTTGAAAATCCTTTTACTTTATTAAAAATTTCACCTAAGTTGAATGACCCAAAAGCTTGGTCATCTTCAGGTGCAACTCGATGTATTTCTTTTAACACTTTTTTTACCTTTTTTTCTACTTTAATTACATCTGCGTCATCATAAGCAGCTATTGCCATCCAACTCACATTGTCGGAAGTGTTATATATCTGTTTAAAAGTAGTAAATGGAATAAAAATATCACCATCATCTTCAAAACCTCCACCTTGAGCATACTTATGCACTCCTATTACTTGAAAAAAGCTATTTCCAATTTTTATAAATTCTCCAATGGGTTTCTCTTCGGAATTAAATAATTCTTTTTGGGTTCGTTCTCCAATAACGCATACTTTTCTTGCGTGTTGAACATCTTCCTCATTCAAAAAACGACCTCCATCATAAATATCTTTCGTAGCAATTTTTACTAACACAGGAAAATCTCCATAAACATTATAAGTACCGCTTTTTTGATTTCTTGAAGCCATAGGAGTTTCACCGCCAAAAACACCTCTTGCATTTCGGGGTGCAATGAATTGTATTTCGGGTATTTTGTTTTTCAAAATTGTTACATCTCTTAATTTCAGTTGTAGTTGCCTTCCTGTTTTAAATCCATCATACGGAACGCTTGTTTGTTGAGCCCAAGCAAACATACTGTTCATTGCTACTCGCTCAAATTGTTTTTCAAAACCATTATCTAATCCTTTGGCTGCTCCAGAAAGTGTGATATAAATAAAAATTCCCCACAACACTCCAATTACGGTTATCGTGGTTCGGGCTTTGTTTTTTGAAACAGAGCCTAAAATTTCTATCCATGTATCTTTTCTAAATATCAATAGAAGCCCCCTTTTATCCCCCGAAGGGGGAAATATCCATCACACAAGCCACTCAACATTATGTTTTTCAATATTATATTTTTTATAAAATCTGTTACTTTCATATTTTTTATCAATAATTTTAAAGTTACTCAATCCTCCCTTCGGAAGGGTCGGGGTGAGATTTACTCATCTCTTAATGCAACAATAGGTTGAATTTGAGCTGCTCTTTTTGCAGGAACATAACCAGCTATAGCTCCAAAAATTATTAAAATTATTGTTGAAAAAATAGCCGTTCCTGTATCAATAAAAGGGTCTAAAATAAAATAGTTTTCGAGCGAATCGCCAACAAAACGCAATACAAAAACTCCTGCAATCATACCCACATAACCAGCTATAATGGTTATAAATACAGATTCTTGCAATATCATTGCAACGATAGAAAAAGGTGTTGCTCCCAATGCTTTTCTTATTCCTAATTCTTTGGTGCGTTCTTTTACTACAAAAACCATAATATTACTAATTCCAATAACTCCAGCTATTAGCGTTCCTATTCCAACAAATGAAACAATTAATTTTAAAATATCAGCATATTGCATATTTTTATTCAAATTATCAGCAACATTTCTTATAAAAAATCCACTTTCATCTGTAGGAGATATGCTGTGTTTTTCTTTTAGGAATTTGGTTAGTTTTTCTTCAAAAATCATTGCTCCTGCGTAGCCAAGTTCGGGTTTAAAAGCCAATACAATTTGGTTTATTTTATCGGTGTTTTTTTCATTCAGTTGAATGGTTGTATATGGAAGATAAACATAACGCTCTTCTCTATCGCCTCCTGCATCTTGAAAAGTACCAATTATCTTATATGCTGTGTTTTGTATAATAATATAGTTGCCAATAGCTTGTTCACTGCCGAACAAATCCTTAGCAACTAATCTTCCTATTACTGCATATTTTGCTTTATTTTTAACATCATCTTCATTAATAAACCTTCCTTGCATCATAATAGTTTGCTCAGCAAATTGATAAACTGGTGCTACTCCTCGATAAGAATAGTTGTTGGATTTATTTTTATATGAAATTGTTCCTGCTCTAAAAAGAATAGGAGAGATGTATTCTAAAAAGAAAGGGAAATTTTGTTTAATGTCTTTTATATCATCATTTTTAAATTGAATTCTTCGGTTTGCCTTAAATCCTTTGTAAGGAACGGATGTAGTTCCTGGGAAAAAAAAGAACGTATTGGTAGCATCATCTAAAAAAAACTGATTGAAAGAATTTTTCAACCCATTTCCTAAACCTAATAAAATAATGAAAATAAAAATACCCAATGAAACAGTAAATCCCGATAAGAATGTTCGGAGTTTATTTTTTTTTATGGTTTGAAATATTTCTTGCCAACTGTCTCTACTAAACATAATCGGAAGCTCTAATTTGCGTTATTTTTTTATCTTCAATAATTACCCCATCTTTTAATTGAACAATTCGTTTACACATATTGGCAATATCAGGCTCATGGGTAACAACTAAAATGGTTTTTCCTTCATCATTTATTTCCTGAATAAGTTGCATTACCTCATAAGAGGTAGTCGAATCTAATGCACCAGTTGGTTCATCTGCCAACAATACTTTGGGTTGGGCGGCTAATGCTCTTGCAATTGCTACACGCTGTTTTTGACCTCCAGATAGTTCGCTTGGTAAATGTGTTGCCCATTCAGATAATCCAACTTTTTTAAGGTATTGCATGGCAACTTCCTCTCTTTCTTTTCTAGGTATTCGTTGATAATAAAGGGGTAGGGCTACATTTTCTAATGCTGATTTATAGTTAATTAAATTGAATGATTGAAAAACAAAACCTAAAAATTTGTTTCGATACTTGGCTGCTTTTGTCTCATTTAAGTTTACAATTGGAACTCCATCTAAGGTGTATGTTCCCGAATCTAACAAATCCAACATTCCTAATATATTGAGCAATGTTGATTTTCCTGAACCTGAAGATCCCATAATGGCTACTAATTCGCCTTCTTCCACACTAAAGTTAATTCCTTTTAGTACGTGAAGCACGTTGCTACCCATTTTGTACGATTTATGGAGGTCTTTTATTTCTATCACAATATTTTACTTATAAACCTTGCCACAAATGTAGTTTTAATCTGAACATTTAAAAGTTAATTTTACATAAATGGGAGTTCTAAATGATAAATGGTCTTTAGAAAATGTTCTTTTAAATTTAAACACGCTTTTTAATTTAAACTGCAATTTTTATTCTTACTATCACTTTAATGAAGAACCTAATTTGAAAAATTGAAATATAATTGTAATGATTTCCAGCTCCTTATTTAATTAAATCGTTCATCCATTTGTTCGTAAACAATTTACTAAAAAGCACTTTGGTGTTTTATGTTTGTTTGCAATTACTTGTATTCAAATTAAAAAATTACAATCTATTATTCAGATACTTACCTTGAAATTGCATCAATCAAATTTCGTTATAATCTTCAATTTTTAGTAATGTGTATGCGTATTATCACGTAGGCTAATGTTTTTATTTACGATAAAACAACATTAAAACAAGGACTTTATTTCCTCAATTACTTATGCAGTTTATAAAAATTAAATAATAAACATCCGTTGCTTTTTGGTATATGAAAAAAAAATAATGACTTAAAACGAATAAATTATACGTTAAAACATTTAACTAAAATAGGTAACTAAACGCTTTTAAATTAGTTGTAATCAGGGCACTTTTGGATGTATAAATATTAAAAAATAAATGCCATGAAAAAATTAATTTTAATCTCTATCCTAATAGGAGCTAACTTATTTGCAATAGCAAATGATAATAATAAAAATGTCTCTAAAAAGAAACATAAATTAAACTATAATGAATTTATGACCAAGTATGGTGATAATGATACTGCTGCGGTAATTATAGAAATATTTTTTGACAAACGAAATAATGCAGCAAAAGGACAAATGTCTTTCTTACCTATTTCTACAGGAATTGCAATAATTCTACCACCCGTAGGAGTTGGATTAATGGCAATATCAACTCCTCTTTTTATTAATGGAATGATTGTCAACCAAAAATACAATAGAAAAAAATTAATGAATATCTTAGAAGAATACCATTATAACAATGAACTCCCACTTAAATTAAAAAATCAGGTTATTGCAATTTTGGAGGCTGAAGACGATTTAAAGGAGATTGATTATGTTAAAAACAATACATTGGAATTAAGAAAAGTAAGAGATCAGACAACTCAATCAAAAAATAAGGAGGTAGTTGTTTTAAATTTCTAAACTTTTAGTGCAAAAAAAAAGGAGCTTTTTAGCTCCTTTTTTTATAATCCAAAAAATGCAATTAAGCTGTTTGAACTTCTTTTGCTAAAGGAAAATCAACAGGTGTTTCGGCAATATGATTGAAATAATTGTTGAACGTATTAAGAGCAACTAATCCTATTACTTCAATTAATGTTGCTTTTGAGTAACCTGCATTGTAAAACGCATTTAATGTAGCTTCTGCGGGGTTACCTTTAGAAGTGGTTATTTCTTTAGCTAATTCTGATAATGCTTTAATTTTTGAATCAGTAATTTCGCCAGTTCTAATTGCAATGGTTTCTTCTTCTGTAAATCCTGCCATTTTACCAACTGCTGTGTGAGCTGCTAAACAATAAGTACAGTTGTTAATTTGAGAAACGGATAAAGCAACAGTTTCAACTTCTTTCATTGATAATGAACCTGCTTTTAGGGTATCACCAAAAGTTAAATTTGCTTTTAGTGCCGCTGGAGAATTAGCTAATGTTGCATAAATTTTAGGTACCATTCCTAATTTTTGTTTCATTCCATCAAAAATAGGTTGCACATCTGCGTGTGCTTGTTCTTTTGTTAAAGCTTCAATTCGTGCCATAATTTGTATAATTTATAGGGTTAATAATACTACAAAATTACGCTAATTTAACGGGCAATTTTTGTCATTTGAGCGACAATGAAAAGATTGAAAAGTAAATAAGGCAAAAGGCAAAAGGTGTAAGTCGTATGGCATTAGGTATTAGGCATAAGGCGTAAGGATAGGATTAGGCAATAGGTTTACAGATAACGGTATCGGGTTAGGCGAAGGTGGCAAATTTACCCACCAACTTTTATACGAAGCACCAAAGTTCAAATTTACGAAAAACTATCCTACGAAGTACTGCACCGCCACTTGCACCAAACTCGGGTTATAACCAGTGGTTTAGTCTCGCAGTATCTTGTCCACAGAGCTACAATAGTTGATTTTACTGCTACCTGTCAATGCCTACTATCATGTATTTGTCTTGGCAATGAGCGGTTGCACGAAAATATAGTTTTTTTGAGATGGCATTTTTCTTTTTTCTGTTGGAAAAGCAAGCTTATTTAAAAATTTTGGAAGTGGATGGCTTGTGTGATTTTTAAATTGGCTTGCTGTCAATTGTTTTTTCTTATGTTTTAATTATCCCAAAGTATCACGCCTTTATCATTAAAGATACCTTTTTTTATTCCTGTTTCTTCTATTTTTTCCACTCGAAGGTTATGAGCGTCTATTTTTGAATATTTACAAGGCAAAATTTCTTTAAAGGTTGTAGTACTAACTACTCCATATAATCCCCTTTGTTTTATTAGTAGAAAAGGATTTTCATACGATATATCATCAAAAATGAATGGAATTTTTTCAACCCCATCAATGGTTATAACTCCCTTCCTTCCTTCTCTTTCCAAAATAAAATAGATTGTGTCATTTTTTTGAAAGTATTTATATGAGCTTTTATAATTAAATGAAACCTGAATTTCAGCACTATATAAATTGAGAACACCCATGCGAGTATTTTTATGTGCAATTAAATAATCATCAAGCATTTCAATGTTTTCGTAAACACAAGGGAAAATTTCCCTTTGCTTTTTTAAATCAAAAACTCCTAAAAGATTATTTTTAGATTTAATTTTAAGAAAATATTCTGAAATTACTGAAATGTCTTTATATGTATCTGATGGAATAATTATTTGATTGTTAGCATCAATTACTATGGTCTTATCGTTTTTTTTCAACATAAAAATGCTATCTGTGATGGGCTTGCACATTTGATTACACCTAATATACCCCTTGTCAAAACAATCATATTCAAATGGTATAATAATTTGATTATCCGAATTAATAATTCCAACACGATTATAGTTATCTAATGCTGAAAAAAAAGTGTTATTAAACCTATTCAAATTTTGATAAATAAACGGAATTTTTACTTTCCCTTTTGCGTCAATCACTCCGTAAAGATTTTCCTTTAGACCTTTGCCAGAGAAATAACCATCATCGTACTCTATAAGATATTCAAGTGAATATATCGGTTTAAAGTTTTCATCCATTAAAATCCCAAGAGAGCTAATCTTATAAATTAATAAATCTCGATTTTTATTATAATAAATGTTAATTAAAGGAGAGTAATAACCTTTTATTTCGGTAGTAGCAACATTTAGTAAAAAATTCAATTCCTTTCTTTTGTTACGCACTGTACCTTGAATTACATTTTTTTTGGTTTCACTTTTTATAGTTACATCGAACCTGCTGTCATCAACTTCAGAAAAAGTTAAACTGTCACATTCAATAGAGGCTACAATTTCACCTTTTATACCGTCAAAAACAGTTGTTTTTTTACCTTTTTTTAATAAAATGAATCGATTATATTGTTGATTCGTGTTTTCAAAATCGCCCAAAATGGGTGTGATGTTAACGCATTTACTAAAAAAGACCTTATTGGTTTTTGTGTCAATTAATTTATACCTATTTTTTGAATCTTGTGTTGTTTTAAACTTTCCAAATTGTGAAAAACTTAAAACAGGACTCAGCAACAATAAGAATAGCCAAATATGTCGTATGCTGATAAAAGTCATGTATTAAAAAAAATTAAGGTTGCCTCCTCTGCCTTTGCCTGTGCAAGCCCCACCTGTGGAAGTGCTTCGTTTAATTCAAAATCATAAGTACCTATACCATAGTCATACAATGGCAAAATATGGTTGTGGTCTGATATAAACTTAACTTGCCCCTTTTCACTACCATACGAATATCCTTCAAAGGCAATGTTTATTATGGATTTAGTATATTTCCATGGAGTACTTAAACGATTTTTAAGATAATAGCTAATGGCAGCATCAGTAAGATTACGAATAGCTTTATTATTTTTTTGCATTTGTTGCCTATGCTTTTTCCGTTTATCCTTGTCTGTTTCGCTTACAGCACCCAATACCCATTTTGCAAGGTATCGGACAAAAATAATGGCAACCTGATTTTCAACTTCAATCCGCTTTTCATTAATCAAGCCTAAAATATGCTGAGTTATATCATCATTGTCATCCAAAAAGCTGTCGCGCATAGCACTTTGAAGTGGAACAAGCTCCCGAATTTTTTCACTTACCTCTGTAAGCAAATCAGGTGGAAAATGTGCATCCAATTTGATTGCTAATACTCCCGGTAGTTTACCGTCTGAAGTGCGGAAATAATTATAGGGAATATTGTTGCGATACCCACCGTCAAAAAACATCCCTTTGTAAGCAGCATTGTAAAAGAATTGAAGAAGTGCATAGTCAACTGTGTATATTACTCCATTTACTGGTTGATTTAATGTAATTGGTAGGTCTTTGTTTATTAAGGGAATTTGTGTATCTTCATTATTTTCTCCGATAACTAAATTTCTCATAGGCTCAAGAAATGCACTAATATCTATCGTATTGTTCATGTTAATACGTATTCCTTCGTTTCCCATTATTTGGGCAATAGCGACTTTTACTATATGCTCATATAAATGATAATCAGCAATATCAAACTCGCCCCGCGTATTTACAAAAGGAACAGATCCTTTGTCTGTTTGAACGTCAACTTTGTTTGTTTTGTTTGCTGGTGTAACCACATCTGATTCGTTGTATAATGGTTTGATAGCAGGAGGAATGCTCATTGAAGCAGCTACGGCTTCCATTACCCTAAAATCGGGGGTGTAGGTATGACTGAAATATACAGGAAAGTCAGTAGTAAAATTAGATACACATACGGCAAAATCAACTTTAGTAATTTTATTAAATTGTTTGAACGTTAAATTTGATAGGATATGCAATACAAATTCCAAATCTTTATCACGACCTATTTTAGAAGCAGCCCGGCCTTCTTTCAGCGAAAAGTTGTTTTCGTATTTCAGAAGTGAACTCCCAATACCTTTTGTGTTAATTTTTGCTGAAAGAAAATCACCCTTAACATCCTTTCCAAAAGATTTAGTTAAATCTTCAAAACTTTTATCTTCAACTATTTTTACAAATTCTCTATGAAAGTGTGTATTTCTTGTAGCTGCATAAAGAACTAAATCCATAAAAAATTCTCGTACGGAAAAGCCCGAAAACATTCCTCTGTCGGCAAAAATAGCCATTACAGTATTAGTATCCGCTTTAATAGGCGAATCAAAAACCTTAGGAATAATTAGTTTAAAAAAAAGTAACCTTAAAAAGCGTGCAACACCTATTTTTGTCAGTATATTATTGTTAGGGCGTAATGCCCACCGAAACAAGCCTCGCCAAAATGGAGGAGCATCTTCAGGTGAGTTGTTTTTTAGTAGGCGAGACGTTAGATTTGTTAACTGCTGCAGATTACTTGTAACACCATCAGTTGTAATTTTAAAAAATGCTCCAAAGAGTAAATCTCGTTTCCCTCTTTTGACAACATTGTCTCCAATTTGAGTAGCATTGTTATTAAAATCAAACTTAAATTTAGTTGCACTTCTTCCCATTTCTTTTGTACCTGTTTCCGGATTGGCTTTGTCTTCCCCCACAGCAAGTTTACCAGCTTTATCAATCATTCGATATTTCCCCACATCTGTATCTTTCAGAAAATTTTTGAATGGATATTTTAATATTTGATTGATTTCATCAGAATTAAAACCTAAGGCAAGAGCGAAGGTGGTAATAGCACCTGACGATGAACCAGCAATGCCTTTAATAGCCAAGGTGTTGTCAGTTGTATTTGAATAATCAAGTAATCCTGCCTTTCTATTACCTAAATCAGAATACGCTTGAACATCACTTCTTTCGGACATTTTTTTCTCCAAAGCACGAATAGCACCAAGGTAGGCAGCACCACGTGCACCGCCACCTTCCATTACTATATTTTTTAAATCGTCAATTTTTAATTTTGGCATTTTACTTTGAATTTATTTTAATAAATATTTGTTGTCTCTTATTAAGGTAAAGCTCAATTCAAAGCACAAATAATGAGGGTAATTTAATATGGTTTCTCTTTGGGTGAGAGAATAATATCCCGTAAAACCTACAGATCCACCAACCCAATCCCAACCAATCCGACCCCTAAAGTAGAGTTGATTAAAATCAGTACTTAACCCAGCCATCCCGTTCAAACTTAACGGAATGGGTAAAAAACTTAACATACCACCCTTTCCTGCATTAACTCCTATATTTAACATAAAAGGGTTAATTTTTGCATTTTCTGAAATACTTCCTTGATATTCATAATAGCGTTCAAACCACCTATATTCAAATGTAACATACGGCAAAGTTAAGTAACTCCAATCCCACCCCATAGGTAAAGGACCCCACGAACTCCATTCATTGATGTTTCCTTTAATTAATCCAATGCCTAACTCCACAGAGCGAACCAATAAAGAATCTCCATTATGGATTATATTTCCTCCCCATTTATATCCAAGAATTGGCGTGATTCTCCTTTTAATCTTTGTCCAATTATAATTTGCCTTTAGGTTTTTTTTTCTATAGATAGTATCTGTACTGATAAATATATGTGGATTAATTTTATCCACATAGGCATAAAAGTTTTGTCCGTACAAAGAAGTACAGCAGCACACCCAGCAAGCCACCAATAATATGTTTCGCCATAAAAAATAAGCAACACCCTTTCCGCCACCACCTTCAAATGCTAAATATTTTATCTTGCTCGCTGATATCATTATTTCTTCTGTTTTATAATCTTGTAATTAGGGTCATCCATTTTTTCAAATTCAAATTTATGATCAGACAAATCTTCTATTCTGGATCGATATAAGAAATTAACACCATTTATTACATAGTATAAATCATCATTCGAATACGAATCCGGATAAACACCCTCGTAGTTCAATTCCTTATAAAAGAAAACCCTTCTAAGATATGTTTTGTTGTCTTTTCCATATTTCATCACATTTCTTTTACATTTCACTTTTTCGTTGGCAAAAATACCTAACGAAGATTCTGATCTTTCTATCCACTTCCCTGTTGGTTCGCCATTTATAAAAAACCCTTTGATATATTCAAGACATGAGTTTTCATTACCATGATACTTATTAACCCAAGTTGCAGGTCATAAGTTAAAAAAATGTTAAATTCAGTCAAAAAAGACCTTTAAAAAACTGATTTAATCCTATTAATCTTAAATATCCCAATAAAATAAGGGTTTAAGTTTTAGAAT
>JAHYJH010000218.1 GCA_019429185.1 Vicingaceae bacterium | reverse complement strand
AAAGTGGTTTGAACTCGAACCTAAAATTTTTAAGGAAAAGCCAGCAGTGTTTAAAGAAAAAATACTACTTTTGAAGAGTAATAGTAAACAAGACTTTAAGGAACAACCTTGTGAAACTTAACATATACTTATAAAACTAACAAAAAAATGAAAACCCTAATTACTACTATACTTATAACGATTACAACTTCATTTTTGTATAGTCAAAACGAAGCCCTTATAATTGTTGAGGAAGAACAAGTTCAAACAGTAAGCACAATTTCTTTTGCCAAAGAGCTACCAAAAGAAGGTACTTACCAAATTATTTACAAAGCAACAGAAAGCATCCCTACAATAGCTAATGAAATTTTATTTACAGTGAATGAAAAAAGAAAAGCAGAAGAAGTGGAATATATCATCATAGATAAAAATACTAAAATTAAAATTTTACCTTATTCCATAATTTATGCAAAAGACTTTGTACCTGTTGCTACTTATATAACTGAATAATCCTAAAAAAAATAAACACCTCTATTTATATGAAAAAATTATATCTATTTATACTTTCATCATTTTTAATGACAACTTTTGCTTTTGCAGGAGGTTGTGCTCCAAACACCACAACAGGAACTTGTAATAATGCAACCTCATTAACAGTTGGTGGTGCATGTGTTTCTCAAACAACTTGTAATGGTGCTGCTCCAAATGCTGCCGGATCTGGTTCTGGGGAATGTTCTTGGAGTTCATTTGTAGCAACATCAAGTAATATGGTTGTTAATATTCCTGTAACTAATTCACCAGACTGTTTTATTACTTCTTCAGTATATTCAAGAACTGGTGCATGCAGTGGCTTAACACAAATAAGTTTTTCATCTGGAACACCTATGGATGATGCTCATTATCTAAACAATCTCGTTATTGGACAAACCTATTATGTAGAAGTTTGTGAGCCACAATTTGGACCATGCGGGGGGGATGAGGCAGTTTATTGTATTGATGTAAAAAACTATATTCCTTGTAATAACTGTTCCGTTCCTTGTGGAGTTGCTCAAGGATTTCCTGCTCCGCCTGCTGCAGAAACTGTTGTTGCAAGCTGTACAGCTACTGACTTTTCTCCTCTACTACAACCTGGACATACTTATACTTTCTGTAATACTTTTTCAGCTGTAGCAACAAGTGTTAGCTTTAATGTAATCATTACCTCTAACTGTGGAAGTGGTAATGTTTCAGCCTTTACATGGAGTTTATACAATTACCCTTCATGTGGTGCCGCAATTCAAACAGGAGATTTATCTAATTTAACATTCACTAGCTTAACTGTTGGAAATGATTATAATTTCTGTTATACGTTTACTGTTCCAGCAGGATGTACTCATACTAAACATTGTCCATATTATGTAGGAGCAACTGTTTTGCCTATTAAATTGTTAAACTTTAATGCTAATTATGAACAGGAGTCTGGAAATGTAGTATTAGATTGGGCTACTATTTCTGAAATAAACAATGATTTCTTTACTGTAGAAAAAAGTGTTGATGGAGTTACTTTTGAAGTGGTTAGCATAGTGAAAGGTGCTGGAAACTCCAACGAATTAAGAACTTACGACACGTTAGATAGAAAGCCTTATATTGGCACTTCTTATTATCGTTTAAAACAAACCGATTTTGATGGGCAGTTTGAGTATTTTAATCTAGTAGCTGTAAAAGTAGAAAAAGAAATTTCTGATGTTACTATTTATCCTAATCCAGTTTCTGGCAACGGAACATTGAGTTTAAATGTATTAGAAAAAGGAATAACTACTGTTGTTATTTATGATATTTCTGGACGACAAGTGTATAGCCAACAGCATAACACGAATAAAGGAGCGAATGCTATTTCATTAGAAACCAACTTGTTTTCTAATGGTATGTACTTTATTCATATTTCTAACGGAACTGCAAATGAAAACCTGAAATTTATTAAGGAGTAATTTGTTATATCGAACGAAATTTTGCAAGTTGAGGTACGAAACTTAGCAAAATGAAGCCAGAGACATCTTCTTGATTATAATTAGTGTCTGTCCATAAAGTCGAGAGGCTGAACTGTAAAGTTCAAATTCGAGGCTTTCGAAGTTTTGAAAATCAGGAGTTTACTTTTGTAAATGACTGGTTTTTAAAACGAGAATAACGAAGAAGTTGGAC
>JAHYJH010000217.1 GCA_019429185.1 Vicingaceae bacterium | reverse complement strand
TTTTTTCTTTAAAATTAAAGAAAACCTTGCATTTACCCCAGTTTAATACCCTCAAGTTATTAACATAATTAACTGAATAAGTGTTAATTAAGTAATTAAAATGACTTTCTCAGCAAACCCTATTTAGGTTAACAATAAAATCTTTGCTTTCATTAATTTGAATTTCATCAATAAGATTCATTTTTGGAATCTTTTCCTGAGAGTGAATTTCAAAAAAGGGGCAGAGAAAAATCAAGAGTACCCATAAATACCTGAGAAAAATATATATAATCATAGTTAAATAATAATCAATTTATTAATTGTATTGTCTCCAAAAACTCCACACAAATAAACCCCTTTCTCAAAACCACCTAATGCTAACTTATATGTTTTGGTTTCAATTTGTTCTTTAAAAATAACTCTTTGCTGTGTGTTATAAATAGTAAGCTCGGCTGGTAAATTTTCAAACTCAAAATAAGCATAATTAGTTGCCGGATTGGGATAAATATTAAAAGAATTGTCTTTAATCTTATATTCATTCAACGAGGTAACATTCTGGCAATCCAACGTATCATTTACCCAATAAGCAGAATTATCTTTTATCCATGAAGATAGATATGAAGCATTTTTGTCATCTACATAAATACATGTTAAATTCGTATCTACCATTGCATCGAAATAAGTAAAATTTGCGTTATTACCATTCCGAACATCTAAAAAAACAAGTTGTGGAATCCATGAACAATTCAAATACGTAAGTGCTGTATTTTTGCTTAAATCCAAGCTAGTTATTTGAAAGTTAATGTTACAAATCAGGGCTTTTAAATTTAAATTCTGACTTAAGTCTAAGTTTGATATAGGATTAGCACCACAATCTAGCCCCTCTAAAGCAACAAAATCTTCTATCCCAGTTAAATCGGAAATGCTTTTGCTCCAAACATCCAAAAAGATTACGGTATCAATATTAGCTGTAGCTACAAACCCATCAATTGGGGCAGTATCCAACCCCAAATTAATTAATGCTTGTTCAAAGTTTGCATCAGGGATAGCTGTGTTTTGTGCAAAAAATGAATTGGCATAAATTAATGGTATTAAAAATAAAAGTTTTTTCATCTATTATTATTTTGAGTTTTTCATTAACATTATATGATGACTAATTTATTTAAAGATGGGATTCCGGATACATTACACAAATAAACCCCTTTCTCAAAACCACCTAATGCTAGCTTATATGTTTTGGTTTCAATTTGTTCTTTAAAAACAATTTTTTGCTGTGTGTTATAAATAGTAAGCTCGGCAGGTAGATTTTTAAATTCAAAATAAGCATAATTAGTTGCCGGATTGGGATAAATATTAAGAAAATTACTCTTGTTATCATATTCATTCAATGAGGTAACATTTTGGCAATCTAAGGTGTCATTTACCCAATGAGATGAAGTATCTTTAATCCAAGAAGATAGATAAGAGGCATTTTTGTCATCTACATAAATACATTTTAGATTAGGGCAGATTTCAGCTCTAAAATAAGTTACATTAACATTATTGCCGTTTTTAACCTTTAATTCAGTTAATTGAAAGCTTGCAGCACAATCAACAAAAGTCAATGAAGTATTATTTGTTAAATCAATTGTTTGAATATTATTACTGTTAAAACTTCTGAAACTAATTAACATCAAATTTTGACTTACATCAATAGTACTTATAAGGTTTCTCCCGCAATTCAAAAATAATAATCCTGTATTTAGCGTTACATCTATTGATGATATATTGTTGTCACTACAATCCAAATCTCCTAAATTAGCTAACATGGTTACATCTAAACTGGAAATTTGGTTGGAGTTACACCTTAAATTAAATAGTTGTAAATTTTGGCTTATATCTAAAATAGTTAGCTGATTACTAGAACACAACAATTCAGTGAGTGCTGTGTTTTGTGTAATATTTAAATTAGTTAGTTGATTCTCAGCACACCATAATATTTCAAGATTAGTATTTTGTGTAACATCTAACGTAGTCAATGCATTTTGACTGCATCTTAAGGTAGTTAACTGGAGGTTTTGTGTAACATTTAAAGAAGTGTTACTACTCAGGGGTTAAACTAAGCACAAACAAATATAAACATTTACTTCTTGAAAAGTAATTTATAATTTTAATTTTCAAGGCAAAAAAAGTCTTGACTTTGTGTTTATCGAAGCAACTGTTAC
>JAHYJH010000084.1 GCA_019429185.1 Vicingaceae bacterium | reverse complement strand
ACTCGCTTACTAACTGTAATTTGTAATGCTCGTCTCATTTTTTACCGCAAAAAAAAAGAAAAATGCAAACCTATTATCAAGCAGACAATATATTTATCGACAGGCAATTGTTAATCAATGCACTAGTGATGATTACCGTTTTGTGTTTTATACCACCACACTGGGTTTGTGGAAAGCTCAAGCACATTGGTATTTAACTTGGGTTGGACGTTATTTTTCTACTTTTATACTAAGCCTTCACCCGCTTTTAATTAAATCAACGCTGCTTTATAAAGTTGTTCCTGTTGTTCTTATTTTCTTTTCCATTCACTCCATATATAGATTTATAAATACGTTGATTAAAACTAAAACAGTAGCTTTATTTTTAGCTCTTTACGTATTGTTTTATTATCTAATCGGAATGCCTTCTTTGGTTCAAGGAATTTATTGGTTGCCCGGAGCTATCACCTATCAATTGCCAAACATTTTGTTGTTGTATTTAATTACAAATTTTATTAAAGAATTTTTTCACCATGAAGTAACCAACTATAATCCGATAATAAATGCAGCATTAATTGTAGCCATCATAGGCTCAAACGAGACGTCAATGGTGCAAGTAGTGGTTTTTATAGCAATGGTTTTTGTGATTTATTTTTTTAAATACAAGGAGATAAATAAAACTTTAGCTGGTTATCTAATAGTGTCAATTTGTTGTTTTTCAATTGTTTATTTTGCACCGGGTAATGAGTATAGGTACGAATCATTTATGGGAGTTGAAAATCATCAATTTCTGGAAACAATTTTAAATAGCTTTAAACAGGCTTCCATCCAGAGTTATACTTGGATTTTTTCTTTTCCAACATTGTTGCTGTCAATTTTATTATACCTGACATTTAAACGATTTAATAGTAATAAAAACAAGATAAGTTTACAGCATTTTTTATGGATATTCCTAATGGGTTTTTTACTGTTAAGCGTGGGCTATTCAACGGGTTTTTGGAGTATGGGAGCTATTGCTCCGGAAAGAACAATAAATGTAATTTTTTGGTTATTTATAATCGTTTTTGTTTTACTACTATTTTTCTTGTCAAATATAGAGTTCTATAAAATTCAAACAACGATAAACAAACATTATTACAAATTAGCCTTTGTATTACTAATAAGTTCTTTTATCTCAGTTTTCTCAAACACTAATTTTAGTAATGTAATGCAGGATTTACAAACAAAAAAAGCCTATCAATACAATATGGCTTTTAATCAAAGAGACGAGTTGTTATTTTCAAGTTTAAAAGACACATGTATTGTTTCAAACTTATCTGCTTATCCTTCATCTATATTTACAAGGGAGTTTTCTATTGAAAATGATTCCATAATTGCACATTATTACAATAAAAAAGCAATAAAACTAAACTTCCAACCGCCTAATTATGCTGAAACGTACTACTTCAATTTAGATAACGATACAACAAAGTTATTAAGCAACCTAAACACATTAACTACTGAAGCATACAAAAGTGCTCCAAATAGTTCTAAAATTACCGTTGAATCCCCATACAGTGCGTTGTTTTCAAAAAAAATAACTTCAAAAAAAGTAGTTAACTTTTCAGGATTATATGTAAAAACTGATTTTTTATCTCCTAATAAAGAATTAGGTTTTACTATTGTATTCAACATAACTGATGAACAGAATAATACCATTTATTATAAAGGAGAAGACTATATTATTTCTAATAATTCATATTCGTGGCAAAAAGCAGATGCCTTATTTTATTTAGAAAAAAAATTGATTAACAAAAATTACACTTATACTGTTTACATTTGGAATAATAGTAATAGTAGCATTTATATTGACGATTTGGTGATTAGTTTCTTTTAGAAGCAACCTTTATTTTTATCAACTCCAACGGAATTTTTAAACCATCTTTCCAAGTAATTTTTGAACCATCAACTTCTTTCCATTCATTTATAGGATATTCGTAAAGTTGAAAATTAATTTCTTTTCCCAAAAGTTGTTTTAGTCGTAAAATAATTTCTACATCAAACAACCAACGGGATACAAAAGGTGTTGAAATAATATCAGGAATAACATGGCTACTAAATACTTTAGCTCCACATTGCGTATCATAAAACGGAATTTTTATAGTCCAACTAATAAGTGTAGCAAAAAATCGTCCTACAAAATGCCGTAAAGAAGAACGCTCAATTGAAGCTCCAACCCGTTTTAATCGGGAACCAAAAACGGCTTTTTTGTTATGTTGTTTAAGAAAGTCGGTTAGAACCACAAACTCTGTTAAAGGAGTAGATAAATCAGCATCTAAAAAACCTATTTGAGCAAAATTATTGGTATTGTAAGCTGCTAACATTCCTTTTCTTACCGTTTCTCCTTTTCCTAAATTTTTATCGTTTTTTAAAATGCTTATCTGACTTGAATTTTTAGTTTCAAGTTCAGTCAGTACTTTAAATGTATTGTCGGTACTGCCATCATCTACAAAAAATAGGTGATACGTTTTGTTGTTGGCTAAAAAAGACAAAAAAGCCGATAGATTTAGCCTTTTGCTTTCGTTGTAGCAAGGTATTATGATGGCTGTTTCTGACATATTGAAAAACAAGATAATCCAGGCAGTTTAACTCCTAAAACACGAAATAATTTACCGATTAAAAAATCTAAATATAAGGTTTTTATCATTACAGTATCTATCCAACCTTTGGTTTGGTATGCTCCAATTCCTTTTTCGACATTAATTGTTTTGTTGCCTTGAACTAATTTTTGAATAATCCGCAACACCAACAACGAAATAAAAAAATAGCCTGTTTTCTTACTTTCAAATCCTGCTTGTTGCAGGTGATTGTTCAGTAAAGCAATGTTATATCTTCTATAGTGTTTTAAATAAATATCGTGGTTGCTAAACAACTTTTGAAACGCTGGAACAGTAATAATAAGTTTAGTGTTACTGTCAATTAAACCTGATTGGTTAAGCTCTTTTAAAAAAGTAATTTCATCTTCAATATGCTCAATTACATCCAACAATAAAACTATATCTATTTTATTTATGAAGGTTTTACGCAGCTCCTGTGTTGATGAATAAAGCGAAATGGGTAAGTTTT
Source organism: Vicingaceae bacterium (assembly GCA_019429185.1). Classification (GTDB taxonomy): domain Bacteria; phylum Bacteroidota; class Bacteroidia; order Flavobacteriales_E; family Vicingaceae; genus BRH-c54. Next base: position 13,401 of record JAHYJH010000084.1, on the reverse strand, counting down.
TAACTGGTTCGGAAATAGTGATAATTATTTCTGGAGTAAAAGCAATATCCACACAATGAAAGGTTGCTTTTGGATACTGGTAAGCTAACTGCTGAGATACAAATACATCTCCACAACCCAAGTCTAAAACAGTTGTTGTTGGTTTTTGAGCAACAATAGGTGTTAAAAAGTTTTTAACTACTTCAATTCTTGCCAATTCCCATGGATGTCTGTTTATTTTTTCTCTTTCAAACGAGGCTGCTTCGCAAATATCCATTTATTGTAGCTTGTGTTTTAAATAAGAGATTTTCGGACATAAGTCAAATCGTTATGCTTGTTCTTCAACACATAAAATATCGTTCGATATAACACTCTGAATGGCATTGAAGGAGACTTTCTTTAAATCAAATTAAGTCGATTAATTAATTCATCTTTATACGAACCGCCTATAGGGAGTAGTTTTTTTCCACCTTCAATTACTATGTTGGGTTGTTCTATGGCTAATATCTTATCAATTCTAACGATAAAAGATCGGTGAATGCGCTGAAATTCTTTTTGAGGAAGCTTTCGCTCAATTTCTTTCATTGTTGAATGAATGGTATATCTTGCTTCTGGAGTATTAATTACCACATAATCTTTAAGGGCTTCTACAAATAAAATTGAACTTGTTTTCACTTTTACCAAACGAGAGTTCGATTTCACAAAAATAACACCTTCTGAAGAGTCTTTTCCTTCAACCAATGAATATAAAAAATCTCTTTCTTTGATAACTTCCCTTTCTTTTGAGTGTTTGTACAACGCCATTTCAATAGATGTGTGTAAATCTATTTCTTTAAATGGTTTTATAATATAACCGTAAGGTTCTGTAACTTTTGCCTTGCTCAATGTGTTTTCATCGGCATAGGCAGTAAGGTAAATAACAGGTATGTTTAAACTTTCCTTTATTTTGTCTGCTGCTTCAATTCCGCTCATTTCACCTTTAAGCATGATGTCCATCAAAACCAAATCAGGTTTATGTTCCATTGCCAATTCAATTGCTTTTTCGCCTGTTGATGAGGATCCAACAATGTTATATCCTAATTTTTTTAAACTTTGTTGAATGTCTTTTGAAACAATTGCTTCATCTTCAACTACTAATATGTTATTTTTTTGCATTATTGGTGTTGTTTAAATTTAATATTAAAGGTTGTTCCTTTTGTATTTTTCAGTGTTATTTCCGCATTTATTTGATCTGCTAGCGTTGTTACTAATTGTAGTCCTAAAGAATCGGTGTTTCTATAATCTATATCTTTAGGAAATCCTTTTCCGTTATCAGAAATAGAAAGATAAACAACCCCATCTTTTAGATATAACTGGATTAAAATATATCCTTTTTTGCCTTCTTCAAATGCATATTTTAAAGCATTCGAAACTAATTCATTTATTATTAATCCGCAAGGTATAGATAAATCTAAATTTAACGATACATTGTTAATATCTAATTTTAATTCTATTAATTCTTGGTTTACAAGGTATGAATGTACTAAATTTTTCGACAAATTTACAACATATTCTGAGAAATTTATCTGTGAGAAGTCATTTGTTTGATATAAACTTTCGTGTATAAATGCCATAGACTTAATCCTGTTCTGGCTTTCCTTAAGAATTGTTAATGTTTTTTCGTCTTGAACATAAGAAGATTGTAAGTTCAAAATACTCGAAATTACTTGCAAATTATTCTTAACTCGATGATGAACTTCTTTTAAAAGCACTTCTTTTTCTTTTAATGAACTTTTTAATTCTGTTTCTGCTATTTTCTTTTCCGTAATATCGTGTGCCATTCCAGAAACTTCTGAAACAGTTCCGTCTGGATTAAAAATAGGGCTTAAAAAAACTTCTTTGATAATTAATTTTCCTTTTATGTTTTTTCTTTCTGACAAAAATTCAACTTTTTTACCTTTAAAAACGATGTCATATTTTTTATTCCAAAATAAAAAAACCTCATCATTTCTATTTAAATTATTCTTGTAAATTCCAATTTTAGGGTAATATCCATTTAAGTCATAATAAGCATTGTAATAATTTTGGTTAAAAGAAGTAAGTCCTTTTTCTTTGTGAAAAGTCCAAAACAAGTGTGTGCTGTTTTCTATTATTGATTTTAATTTAGCCGATTGTATTTTTATTTGTTCTTCTGCTATTGTTTTTGCTGTAACATCATGAGAAATTCCTGAGACATCCGTAACTGTACCATCTTCATTAAAAATAGGGTTTAGCACCACTTCTTTTATTATCCGTTCTCCGTTTTTTAGTGTTTTATGAAGTATAAACTGTTGCACTTCGCCATTAAAAACGTTACGGTATTTTTCGTCCCAAATAGGCTGGTCTTCATCTGTTTTTATAACAATGTTCAGTTCACTTTTTTCATTTTCAGTTTGGGGTTTCTTGCCATAAAGTTTATAAATTTCTTCAGCAAATTTTTTATTGAATGATGTAATTCCTACGTTTTTACTATACGTCCAAAACATGTGGGTATCAATCTCAATAATCGATTTTAACCGGGCTGATTGTTCATAAATTTTTTGCTCGTCATATTTTCGTTGAACAACCAACGCTATTGTTCCTGCAAAAAACTCTAATATTTCTATTGTTTTAGTGTCGAACGCATTTTTGTTAGTGTAAGATTGAATTGTAATAAAACCTATGACATCATTTTTTATTTTTAACGGAACCGCAACCAATACTTCACAGATAGGTCCAAAAAGCTCAATTTTCTTTTCTTTTTCAAGTTTTAATAAATCATCTTTATAAAATATACCTGATTTTTTGTTTTTTATTAAATATTCATTAAATCCATTTTTGTTTTTTCTTGGCGGAAGAACAACTTCACCGCCCCTTGTTATGTCATAGGCATATAAAAATTCTATGGTTTCTTTATCTTTTTTATAAGAAATTCCAAAAATAGTTGTATCAATAATTTTTGCTAATTCTAGTCTAATAGTTTCATATAACTCATTAGGCTGCGTTTTTTCTGTAAAACTTTTAGCTATGTTGTTATATACGTTTTGTTGCGTTTTTCTCCTGTTTTCTTCAGTAACATCTCTAAAAATAGCTCGCGTTGAAATTGCTTTCTTGTTGATTATTTTACAGCTTATATCACCCTCTACTGTTAGTTTTCTTTCCATTTTGGTTAAAAAACTAAATGTGGTTCTTACTCTAATTTCAGATTTTGACCGTATGAGCATATTAAATAATTCTTGACAATGCTTTCGGTCTTCTGGATAAATAATATCAAAGATATTTAGTTTTTTGAGTTCTGTTTCATTAAATCCTAATGCTTTTTTCCACGCATTATTTATATAAATAATGTTTCCTGAAGAGTCAACACTTTGAATTAAATCAGAAGCATTTTCAAATAAATCCCTGTATTTTTCTTCGCTTTCTATAAGTTTCTGTTCGGCTATTTTATCGTGGGTAATGTCTCTCGAAACACCCATTGTTCCAATAATTTCACCTTTTTTATTTTTAAGCACAGATGCCGACAAAAAGGATGTAAAAATTTCTCCATTTTTTCTTTTGTTGGTTACTTCTCCTACAAATGTTCCTTTTGTTTTTAATTGTTTTGAAACATCTAAAAATTCTTTTTTATTGGCATAAATACTTTGAATGTTTTTTTGTTGAATTTCTTTAGGCGAATAACCAAAAGCTTTTTGTGCTGATTTATTGTATTCTATAATGTTTCCTTTGATGTCTGATGCACAAATTATGTCCAACGAACTATCAATAATTCCTCTAGTATATTTTTGATTTTCTACTAATTGTTGTTCAATTATTTTTCTTTCTGCTATTTCTTTTTGTAGTTTTTGGTTTGATTCTTCAACTAATTTTAGGCGTAAATTTTCTTTTTCAATGTGTTCTTTTTCTATTTGATTTGTAATATCTATTAATGTTCCTTCTATTCTTTTGGTAGCTTTGTTAGTTAGTGATACATTGATTGATACCCAAAACATTGAGCCATCTTTTTTTTGTTGTTTTAGTGTATAATTAGTTAGGAAACCTTTTTTATTAAGGTCGTTAATATAATTTTCTCTTTCTTTTTTATCAAAATAGAGTATTTCTGCATTTTTTCCTATGAGTTCTATGCGCGATTTATAACCAAAGTATTTAGCAAAAGCATTGTTGCACTCTTTTATAATTCCATTTTCTGTTATAAAAACTCCCGCAAGGTTTTTTGAAAAAAGATTTCTGTAAAGCTCTTCTTTTTCTTTAAGGTGTATTTCTGCTAATTTTTGTTGTGTAACATCTCTAACTATTCCAAAATTTGTCTTTAAATTTCCATTCTCATCAAAATTTGAAAATACTTTTTCTTCAAGCCAACAATATTCTTTTGCATTTTTTTGCTTAAAACGGTATTCAATAATAATAGGCTTTCCTGTTTTAATAAAAATTTTTTTGGAACTGTTTTCTATTCTTTCTATATCATCTGGATGATAATATTTCTTTTTTTCTTCCCAACTAAGTTTAGTAAAATCTTGCACATTATTTCCAAAAAGTTTTTTCAACTGGCTATTAAAATAAGAAAAATTTCTGTTTTTTAAATCTGTAAAATCAACACTATAAATACCTTCTTTAATGTTTTCTAATACTAATTCTAATTTTTCTTCATTGGCTTTTATTTTATCCGATAGTTTTTTACTTTCTGTAATGTCTCTTAAAACAGTTATGGTTTCTATTAAATTACCATCTTTACTATATTTAGCGTTGAGGGTTTCTTCTAACCAAACGTACTCTTTTTTTCCTTTTGGTTTAAATCTAAATTGTGAGTTAATTCTGTTTTTTTTATTATCATATAAAAATCGTATGTTTTTATTTATTTCTTCAACATTTTCAGGATGAATTCTGTTTATTAATTTTCCTGAAATACCTTCATTTTTAAATTCTTCAGGGGTTAATCCTGTTAAATTTATTATTTGTGGACTAACAAAAACTAGCTCTTTACTTTTATTTACCTTATCAAATTTTACATTATAAACTACTTCTTCTATGTTTTCTAATATAAATGTTTTTTGATTTTCTATTTCAACTTTTTCGGTAATGTTTTTTGCCGAACCTAAAATGCTTACTAACTCATTTTTATTATTATATGAAGGCGAAAATGTTTCTTCTATCCAACTGTATTTATTTAATAATTTATTAAAAAAGCGATATTGTATTGTTTTAATTTTATTGCCTTTTTTTGCATTAGCAACCTCTTTAACAATTTTTTCTAAATCATCGGGGTGAAAATATTCTGAAATGGTTGATTGGTTTTTTATGTATTCTTCAACCGTTAATCCTAATACATCTATAATTTGAGGACTAATAAATTCAAAAGTTTTATTTCCTTTTTCATCAAAATTGAGTTTATAAAACATTTCTTTTATGTTGTCTAACACAAAAGACATATTTTTTTTATACGCTTTAAGCATTTCTAATTCTGCAATTAGCTCTTCTTTTGATATTTCAGTATCGTTCACCTAATTTAAAAGTTTATTTTTTTACTTTAGATCCATTAATTTTATAATCTTCTCCATCTTTATATTCTATTATTAAAGAAATTTCTCCTATTTCATTATAAAATTTCCAATTATCTGTTTTAACGCCCATTATATAAATTTCTTCTCTTTTAATTTTACCATCTTCATAATAAAATTTATGTTTTCCGTTTGGTAAACCATCAATAAAACTACCTTTAAAATTAATTTTTCCATTTGGATAATAAAAAATCCACTCTCCAAATCGTTCTCCATCTTTATATTCTCCTTCTTCTCTATGGTCGCCCAATTCATAAAACCAAGGTCCTTCTTTTTTACCATCAATAAATTCGCCTTTAGTTATTAATGTTCCATTTTCAAAATATTCGGCTAACATTCCATCTTCTAATCCTTTTCTAAAAGATTCTTCTCTCAATAATTCTCCTCCTGAATAATACCAATACCATGTTCCGGTGGGTTTTTCGCCTTCTAAGTAACTTCCTTTTTGTTGTAGTTGTTTGTTTGCAAAATAAAATTCCCAATTATCAATTTTTTTTCCGTCTTTGTAATTTCCTTTCGATTTTAATTCACCATTAATATAATATTCTTCCCAATAACCTTGTCGTCTATCTGCATCATCTATCATTCCTTTTGCCAATAAAACGCCATGATCATATATTTCAACATTTTCAATTTCTCCATTTTTGTTGAAATATTTGAATTTTCCATGTTCTTTTCCTGTAACATCATACGTTCCTTCTTTTTTAACTTGACCATTAGTATGATATTCTTTTTTTATATCTAAATTAAATAGTTCTTCTGCATAAAGTTGAGGTTCTCCATCAATATAAAGTACTGCATTTATTAATTTTCCTTTTAAATCATATTCTTTCAAATAGCCATTTAATAAATTATTTTTATAGGTAGCTTCTTCTTTTAATTTACCATTTTCTTTATGAAATTTTTTCCAAACTCCTGTTTTTTTGTGTTGAGTATCATATCTGTTAATGTTTTCTTTTCCAATTAAAGTCCCTTTTTTATATAGCATTATGGTTATTAACCTTCCATCTAAACCATATTCATAAGCATTTCCATTTTCAATATTATCTTCATAATTAATTTCTTTCCATTTAATTTTTTCTATTGTATCATAAATTGTATCGTAATAATACGTTGTTATTCCTTGCTTTACATCGGCCAAAAAATTTTCTTCTAAAATAATATTACAACTATCACTGTATGTTATTTTTAAACCATTTTTTTTATCTTCTTTGTAATTTATTTTAGAAGTAATATCTCCAAACTCATTATAAAAAATCCAGGTACTGTCTAATAAAAAGTTTTTTCTATTTCCTTCCGATTTTTTTATTCCATTGGAGTAATAATTTTTCCAATAACCTTCTGGTTTTCCATTTTTAATATTTCCTTCGCTTGAAACATTTCCATTTTCAAAATAAAATTTTTTATGTCCATCTTTAATTTTTTCTTGTGCCAACAAAGTAAGTGGAAATAAAAACAAAAAAAGAATTATTTTAATTTTAGTTATCATCATAATATAATAGTACATCTTTTTTAATAAATTTTAATAAAATCTATTATTATTATTAGGTAGTTTATAAGGCTTAAAAATACTTTTAATAATGTTTGTTTTTATAATTTATAAAAAGTTGTTGACGTTAATTAACAAAATATAAAACCGTATTATATTGAAAATGTTTTAATTAACATACATATTAACTAAGTGTTAATTTACCCATAGTGTTATTAAATTTTAATAAACAAGTTAATAAAAAAGTTAATAACTGTGTTTAAAAATCACGTTAAAATTCAGCTTATAAAATTACGTTATTTCATTTTCATTTTTGCTTATAAAATGAATTGAATTATCCTACATTTAATTTTAATTTTTTATTAACCATTTATTTTTTTACAAACATTTTTTTGTTAGTTATATTAAGTTAATTTTGAACGTATTGAAAATATATAATTTTTATGATGTTAATAACACTATTAAATTATATAAATAACTAAAAACTAATAATATATATAACAATGAATACAAAAAAAATAATTCCAATAGGAAGTGATCACGCAGGTTTTAAATTAAAAGAAATAATAAGTAATCATTTATTAAAAAATGGATATGAAATTAAAGACTATGGTTCTTTTTCTGAAGATAGTGTTGATTATCCTGATTTTGCTCATCCAGTAGCTAATTTCATCGAAGAAAAAAAAGCCGATTTAGGAATTTTAATCTGTGGAAGTGGAAACGGAATAAATATGACAGCGAACAAACATCAAGAAATTCGTTCAGCATTGTGTTGGAAACCTGAAATTGCCAAATTGGCTCGATTACATAATGATGCTAATATTATTGCTTTACCAGCACGTTTTATTTCGGAAAATGAAGCTATTGAATGTGTTAATGTTTTTTTAACAACAGAATTTGAAGGAGGAAGACACCGCAAAAGAGTAGAAAAAATAAGTTGTTAATGTTCAATTTTTGACTAACTATAAAAATAATTATTCAACAAAGAAACATTTAATACTTATTATCGTTAAAATGATTGTAATTTAAAAATAATTGATTATGAATGTAACGGAAAATAGTGCGGTAATTTTACCCATAGAAAAGGAAATAATAGGAAGTTTAAAATTTCCTAAAGAGGATGTTTTAAAAGACGTTCAAGAGCAAAAAGAACGAATTAAAAGAATTGACAGAGCCATGCATTTGGGAAATAATAAAATTAAAGTTAAAATATTTTTTGAAGATGTTGAAGGAAAAAAGGTAGTGGAAACTTCAATTTGGGGTGTTACCGAAAAAAATATTATACTTAAAGGAACTACGGTTATGCCAATTAGAGCAATTCATGAAATTAAGTTTTTTTAAATATTCTTGTATTAACAAAAACAAAGATGCCTCACAAATCCGTGAGGCATCTTTGTTTTTAATAGGTCTTAAAAATTCCTAAAATAAACGGTTTGTAATTATCAATACATTTTATTATATATAAAATAGGTAGCTTTGTTAACTATTTTAAAATTTATATTTATGCCGTATTTTCATAAAATAAAAACAGCAAGCATCTTGTTGTTTTTATTGTTAAACTATTTTGTAAATGCCCAAATAGATCCATTAGAAAAAGTTAAATGGGAATTTAGAGTTGAACAAAGTGGTTGTGACGCAACAATTATAGGAAAAGCAACCATAGTTAAACAGTGGCATATTTATGGTGCTCATTTACCAGCAGAAAGTTTTGCTTTACCTACGGAATTAATGTTGGATAAATCAACTAATTATCAATTGGTTGGAAAATTAACTGAGCCAAAACCCAAAAAAGAATACGATGAAATTATCGGAGAAGATATTTTTAGTCATTCAGGCACAGTAGAATTTAAGCAAAAAATAAAAATACTTTCAAAAAATGATTTTACATTAAAAGGAATTTATGCTTTTTCCGCTTGTGACGAAAAAGGTTGTCTGCCTCCTTTTGATGATGTTTTTGAGGTAAAAGTGAAAGGATGTTCTTCTCAACCAGCTCAAGATACAACGCTTGCCTTCGAAACCATTATAACAACAATTGAAGATAGTACCGAAATTATACAAGAAAAGAACGCAACAACTTCAGTAGAAGAGCCAACACAAAAAGAAATTGTTGAAGAGGAAAAAGAGGAGTTGGTTAATAAATCGCTGCTTACTATTTTCTTTTTAGCATTTTTAAGTGGTTTTGTAGCCTTATCAACACCTTGTGTTTTCCCAATGATTCCAATGACGGTTAGTTTTTTTACCAAGCAAAGTAAAAATAAAGCAACAGGAATTAGAAATGCTATTATTTATGGAATATCTATTATTATAATTTATGTTTTATTAGGAACTATTATTACGGCAATTTTTGGCTCAGATGCACTAAATGCCATGTCCACCAATGTGTATTTCAATATTTTCTTCTTTTTATTGTTGATTGTTTTTGCTGTTTCATTTTTAGGGGCGTTTGAAATTGTGTTGCCCAGCTCTTGGGTAAACAAAGCCGATTCAGCTTCTAATAGAGGTGGTTTGATAGGTATTTTCTTTATGGCTTTTACCTTAGCGTTGGTTTCATTTTCATGTACCGGACCAATTGTAGGAACTTTATTGGTTCAGTCGGCATCCATTGGCGGAATGGCTCCTTTTGTAGGCATGTTTGGTTTTTCATTAGCATTGGCGTTGCCTTTTGGTTTGTTTGCAGCATTTCCGGGTTGGATGAATTCGTTACCCAAATCGGGTGGGTGGCTAAATACCGTTAAAGTAGTATTAGGATTTTTAGAATTAGCTTTAGCCTTTAAATTTTTATCAAACGCAGATTTAGTAATGGATTGGCATTTTCTTGAAAGAGAGGTGTTTTTAGCTATATGGATAGGTGTTTTTGGAGTACTTGCTATGTATTTATTTGGATTTATTAAACTTCCTCACGATAGTCCTATGCAAAATCTCTCTGTTGGAAGAACTTTATTAGGAACATTTGTTGTTATTTTTGTTATTTATTTAATTCCGGGCATGTGGGGCGCTCCGTTAAAAATAATTAGCGGATTTCCTCCTCCAATGGAATACAGCGAATCGCCAAGAGGTGTTGGTTATAAAGTATTGCCTTCCGCATCTTCTGGCAATAATAAAACAGTTCATATTGAAGGGACACATGTTGGGCCACAAGGAATACCTGCTTTTCATGATTTGGAAGAAGGATTGGCTTATGCAAAAAAAGTAAACAAACCTGTTTTCTTGGATTTTACAGGTAAGGCTTGCGTTAATTGCAGAAGAATGGAAGAGGGTGTTTGGGGTGAGCCAGGAGTTATAGAAATTTTAAGAAATGATGTAGTGTTGGTTTCGTTGTATGTGGATGATAAAAGACCTTTGCCCATAGAAGAACAATTTATTACAGAACAAAATGGACGAAAAGTGAATGTAACAACCATAGGAAAAAAATGGAGTGTTTATCAATCATCTACTTATAAAACAAATACACAACCCTATTACAGAATGCTTTCAACTGAAGGTAAAGAAATTGACAATGGTTCAGCCGATTATGAACATCATGGTAATGTAGAAGCCTTTAAAAAATGGCTGGAAGAAGGAATAGAACAATTTAAAAAGAAAGCAATTAAAACTTCAATAAATGAGCTTTAGATTTGTTTTTCCAACCCGCTTGTGATTCATAATCTACATAATAGATTTTTAAATCAGCTTGTGATTCATAATCTACAAAATAAACTTTTTTATCAGCTTGGCTTTCATACTTTACAGCAAACCACAAACCATCTTTACTTGCCTGACTTTCATACTTAACGTGATATACTTTTAAATCGCATTGCGATTCGTATTCAACAACATACACTTTTAAATCTGCCTGAGATTCATATTTTACTTTGTAAATTTTTTGTCCGAAAACAATATTGCTGCTAAAAGCAAGTGCAAAGAACACTACTAAAGGAAAGATAATTTTTTTGCTCATAATTTATTTTTTAGTTAAACCAGTTAATTTCTTCTTCAGAAAGAAGTTCATTGTCATACAAGATTCGTGCTAAACGCATTTAATTAAAATTTCTTTTTTTATGCATAAATCGTTTTTTTTGAAAACCATGTTTTCTAGGCTTGGTATCATAAGCTGGACCAGGGTCAAACCCATCTGGCAAAGAAAGTTTTTTAACTTCATTGCCAATTAAGGCTTCAATTTTTGAGAAATTATAGCAATCATCAGCATTAATAAAGGTAAGGGCAACACCTGTATTATCTCCACGAGCCGTTCGTCCAATTCGATGCACATAATCTTCTGCATCGGAAGGAATATCGTAGTTTATCACTAAGTTAATGCCTTTAATATCAATTCCTCTGGAGAGAATATCGGTCGCAACTAAGATTTTGGCTTTTTTGTTTTTAAAATCTAACAACACTTGTTCTCGCTCGTCTTGTGTAAGGTCGGAATGAATTGCTTTTGCAGGAAGTCCTTCTTTATTAAGGGTTCTTGTAATTTCTTTTACATATACTTTTTTAGAGGAAAAAATAAGAATGTGGTCGTGGTCTTTTCCTTTCAAAAGATGCTTTATTAATTCTATTTTTTGGTGATTATGAACCAAATAAGCAGCTTGTAAAATTCCTGCGTTAGGCTTAGCAATGGCAATGTTTATGGTTACGGGATTTTTCAGTAGCATGTTTGAAAGCTGCCTGATTTTAGGGGGCATGGTTGCCGAAAAAAGTAAGTTTTGCCGTTGTTTTGGTAGTTTTTCAGCAATCATGGTAATGTCTTCATTAAAACCCATGTCTAACATTCTGTCTGCTTCATCTAAAATAAAATGTTTAATGCCTGAGGTATCAAAATAACCCATATTCAGATGTGAAATAAGTCTTCCTGGCGTACAAATTACAATGTCAGCACCAGTCATCAATGCTTTTTTTTCTGCATCAAAAGTTTTTCCATCACCACCACCATAAATAGCAATAGAAGTTGCGTTTGTGAAATAGCTAAAACCTTCAATTTGTTGGTCAATTTGCATTGCTAATTCTCTTGTAGGAACTATAACTAACGTATTTACTTTTCCTGTGGATTTATTTTTACAAATGTTGTTTAAAATGGGAAGCACAAAAGCGGCTGTTTTACCTGTTCCTGTTTGAGCACAAGCAATTAAATCCTTATTCTCCATAATGGCAGGAATGGCTTGTTGTTGTATGGGGGTTGGATTAGAAAAACCCATAGCATCAAGGGCTTGATTTACTTGCTCTTCAAAGTGAAAATCGGAAAATGTCATAATTATCTTTATAAAGATACCAAAGATACAAAAGTTTTACACTTATGCTAATAGCGATAGTAATTTCAAAATATTAATTCTTAACTAATAAAAAATTTAAAAACTAATTATCTGGTTTTTATATGATTAAGATGAAAAAGTAATTAAATGAGGATTTTAATTTGGTAATAATATGATAAATAATATATTCAACTTTCTTATGCCTATCATTTGCAAGTGAGTGATAATTCAAAGATATCCTTTAGTTTAGCAGGAATGATGTTTTTTCACGATATGAACAGATCAAAACTTAGAGCAGAAGAATCAGGAGATGATGCCATAACAAATTTACAAGTGAAAGCAGTATCACCAGATATTAATTTTGGAGTGATGTATTACACAAATAAATTAAAAGTAGGGATTTCATCATCACAATTGCTACAAAATAATTTATATGGAGTAAGAGGAGGTGCTAATGAAAGTTTAAATACATTGAGCAGACATTATTTCTTTTTTGCCGAGTATAAATTTAACATCAATGAAAAAGTTGTGATAATCCCATCAACCTTGGTTAAATATACACAAGGAGCACCTTTTCAGTTTGATTTTAATACAAGAGCAGTGTTTAACCAACGATTTTGGTTAGGAGCTTCCTATAGATATAATAATGCAGTTGTTGCATTAGCAGGAATCAACAACAAAAACCTGTCATTAGGATATGCTTATGATTACACCTTAACCGATCTTAAAGATTTTTCAACAGGCGGACACGAAGTTTTTCTTTCATTAAAACTTCCAACCAAACCAAAAGCACAATCACAAGTGAAGTTTAATTGATTAGTTAGTCTTTACTTAATCCAAAAAAAACTGCCTCAATTCTAAAAGTTGAGGCGGCTTTTTTTTATTGGGCTGATATAGTAACAGTCGTTAATTTTTTTTGATAGGAGTTTAAGAAAATGGCGTTTCTATTGTTTCATCCGACCAATTGGCGGATGAAACAGAAATTACTTATTGATGCTTGGAACAGGGTACCCAGCTTTTTCTTTCTTTTAATATACTCATCCCACATAGGAACCCGAAAAATCGGGGTTAATAATATGGAAATTATCAGTTAGGAAATTATCAAACATTTTCTCCATCCAAACTTTATTGGTAAAGAAGTTCATTACAGCCATTC
>JAHYJH010000216.1 GCA_019429185.1 Vicingaceae bacterium | reverse complement strand
TATTGTAAAGTGGTGTAAATTGAGGCAGGAGGGAGGTAGTAGCAAGGGAGATTCCTGATAATTTTTTCGTGCCTCAAAAATTTCAGGAATGACGCTGAAAGCTGTTTTGTACAATTTGGTTTGTTAAAAGATGTAACTATACTCTGTGCGTCATTCCTGCGAAGGCAGGAATCTTATTTTGAGTAAAGAGTTATAAATTATGGAACGGGAATCTCTTTTTATTTATATAATAAAATGGTGTGAATTATAGAACGAGTTACAAATTTTACAATTTAGCGTTTTTTGGACTCTGAAGAGATTGGTCACTTTCATTAAAATAAACTAAATTGTTTAAGAAAAAAAGCATGAGCCAAATAGCTGCATTTGTCGGTAAAAATTGAAATAAATAGTTTGAAGAATAAAAAACAATAGCAACTACTAAGCAAATTAAAGCTAATTTTTTGCTGGTTTTATTTTCGGAATATCTATTAATATGCTCCAATTTAATAGTATTAAAATTATCAATATGTTCTTTTCTTGTTTTTGCAGAACGGTCGGGAAGAAAATCCATCAGCATAAATATGTTAAGTAAAATATAGATGCTGCTTATTCCTAGAAAGAAGTATTGTATTACAATTATCGCTTTATCCATGATTAAAAAAGCATCTTCAACTTGATGGTTAAATAGATTGAAGATATTATCTAAAGCTAAAAACATTAAAACAATAGAACTCCAAATACTTAATAAAAGCCTGATGGTAGGAGTGAGCTTAACCCTTAAAAAAGTATTGATAATGGTAAATAAAGCCACAACTACAAAAAGAGCTACGGCAGATTTAATTACTATCGAAGTAGAATTATAAAATTCATTTTCAATTAACCAATAAATTATACCTACAGAAAGGTTTAATGTAAGCCCTTCAGATAAAAACAGTTTAATTTTTTCTCGGTGAAATCCTAAAGAAATAAATAAAAAGGCAAATAAAAATATATAAATCCAAGTAGATATATGGTTTTCAATGTTATAACTGATTCCATCATTAAAAGGTAAAAATGAAAAAGCACTGATAGCTAAAGCGGCTAAAAATTTATAAAATACGGTTGACCATTTTTTACTTAATCGTTTGCTTTCAATAAACACGCCAGCTAATAAAGCAAAAATACTCAACGGTACTACAGATTTTTCTGAACGGTATAAAACATAAGCGATAAAAAGAAAAAAAGGAAGTATGGCTATGGCAATTCCTTTCAGCAATGTGCTGTTACTAAACCCTTCGTTTACTTTTTTTCTATTCATTTATTGTTTTATTAATAAACCACTAGCGAGACGCTGGCGGCAGTGGGGGGTAAAAAAAGCAACTGAAACTAAAGTTTTCAGTTGCTTTTTTGATTGAATGGGGTAAAAAATAATTTATAGTCTTACTTTTTCACCATTTTTTTAGTAGCAATGAGTTTGCCATCAGCAATAAGTGAATAGGTATAAATCCCTTTTTCAAGGTTTTCGCCATAAACAGTAAGTGTTCCGTTGCCACGCTCGTTAATGGTTACTTCATTGATGATACGCCCATTCATATCGTAGAACAACATTTTAGCATTCATCACATCATCAGGTAGCACATAGTTAATTTGCGTACTTTCCGCAAAAGGATTAGGCAAATTTTGCTGAAGAATGATTGCGTTCACATTTTCTAAAGTAACCGTTTGAGCACTTATTTTATTATTATTACCTCCACCATTGTTGTTACAAAGACCAATGTTGTTGATACAAGCTTCTAAAACAGCTAATCTGTTTTCAAGGCTTGTGTTAATAGAATCTTGAGTAACAACTAAGACATTCATACTATCAATTTGACTTTGTTGGTTCTGCATGCCTTTCATTAAAATAGCAATGAACGCATTGTAATTTAACCCTTTGTAGCTGACAGCAGCACTGGTTTGGTTACCAAGTGAATCGTACTGAGCAGGAAAAGTATGGTTACTAACTAATTCAGGTAAAATTAGTTCCACCTCTTGAGCAACAAAACCATATTGTTGTTTATTGCTAAATTTAATTTGTGGTGTAGAAACCGTATCAAAAAAGAAGGTTTTAGGACCTAACTGATTAGTTTCACTACGTTGTTCCCTATTTTCATTCTTTTTCTTACGAAATGGAGCGTAGCGAAATGAAGTAAGAAAAAGAATGAAACCTTGTTTATATTTGTTAATCTAAAAAACAAAAATAT
>JAHYJH010000083.1 GCA_019429185.1 Vicingaceae bacterium | reverse complement strand
TTTCGTATCACACAATTTTAGCTGCTATAAATCGTTTTACAGCCATATTATCATTAAACTATGTTGTGGAAACAAAAAATTGTACTTATTTGTTGTGCCGTAATGCAACTTTCTCAGCAAACCCTAATTACTTTCTATTTTAAAAAATATAATGAAATTTCTGATAAGTATAAAAGAAATACACCATTAACAAGCAAGGAGTTTAAAAATATTGGAACTATTTCTAATGTAGAATCTTTCATAACAAAAGCTGAAATAAGAAGCAATCCTTTTGAACTTTTTACAATAGCTATGATTAATTTTATGGATAATAAGTACAAAGATTCCTTATTTTGTTTTGAAGAATGTATTTGCATTTTAGCTAAAGATAATACCTTAAATAGTAAAATTAACATTGTGTTTATTAGATTAAACATAGCGTCAATTTATCAATTAATAGGTTCTTATAACAAAGCAATAAAAGAGCTATTGATGATTATTAAAACTTTTGAGAATAGAATTCTCTTAGAACAATCAAATAATCTTTTAGCTTCCGCATACAATCGATTAGGGGGTATTCTTCTTAATAATTTTCAAAATAGTAATTTAGCATATTATCCTTTTTACAAGTCAATTAAATTAAGGAATGAATACTATAATACCTATCCTGAGTATGTATGTGATAATTATTTATCAAGTACTTATAAGTTATTTTCTTTTTGTCATGAAAATAATAGTGATAAGAATTACTATTTCAAAAAATCAATACAAACAAGAGCGTGTTTATTAGAAAAATTCAATGATGAATTTAATTCTGTTGAATTATTCTATACCTACTTTGATTACATTAAATTTCTAATAACAAAAAGATACACTACTTTTTTAATAATATCAAAAGCTCAATTACTGTATAAGTTTTTAAATGTTCATATTAAACGATTATCAAGTCATATAAATCCAGTGTTCACTTGCTGTTTGATGTTGTATAGATTTTTTGATAAATTAGGATTTATTAAAGAAGCTGAGAAATGGAGAAAATTTATTGTTTTTCTACAAAAGACTAATGAGTTTAAAGTAAAATTATCTGACGAAAACATTTCTATAGCAAATAACATGGAAAATTAATATGTAACTCACAACAAAAACTGTTTAAAATTAATCTCAAAACAACATTCAAGCAAATTTATTAGAAATCGAAAACGGCATTGAAAATTGGCAGCAAAACTATTCGTTCATCGCTCCTGTTTCGGGCAAATTGGTTTGGTTAGAAAAAATTCATCAAAACCAGTTTATTGAATCAGGAAAATCACTTTTTGCAATAACTACCAATAATGAAAAATTTATTGCTTTAGCAACCATTCCTGCTACTGGTTTCGGTAAAATAAAAACAGGACAAAAAGCAAGAATAAAATTAACCAATTATCCTTCTTACGAATTTGGACATTTAGAAGGAGAGGTTGCAAAATTGACTGAAATACCAAGTGAAAACAGTTATCAAGTAGAAATAGAGCTAAATAATGGCATGACCAGTTCATACAACAAATCCTTAATTTTTACGCCCGAAATGATAGGTACAGCTGAAATCGTTACAGACGACTTGAGAGTGATGCAGCGAATTTTTAATCAGTTTAATAAATTGTTTGATAGAAATTCCAATCCTAACAATGTTGTGTCAAGCACATTATCAAAATAAATTCTATAAAAGTTTTAAGGAGTTTTTAATCTGAATCAAAAAGAAGAAACGGATTAAATCTAAGTGTATTTTTCAGCTTTTTTTACACAAACAAAGCCTATCTACCTCAACACAAACAACCTTTCAGAGTCTAGTTTTATAAAAATAAAAAGTAAAATAGTGAACGACCAAAGCGAAGACCCTCCATAACTAATAAAAGGTAAGGGAATACCAATAACAGGAACTAAACCTATGGTCATTCCTATATTAACAATAAAATGAATAAACAAAATAGAGGCAACACCATATCCGTAAATTCGGCTAAAAGTAGAGCGTTGTTTTTCGGCTAAAAAAATAATTCTTAAAAAAAGTGCCATATAGAGCATTATCACAAACGAAGTGCCTAAAAAACCCCATTCTTCGCCTATGGTACAAAAAATAAAATCGGTACTTTGCTCTGGAACAAAATTAAATTTAGTTTGTGTTCCTTTTAAAAAACCTTTTCCAGAAAAACCACCTGAACCAATTGCTATTAATGATTGTTTAATGTTCCAACCATTGCCTTGTTGCAACTCTTTCAAACTTTCTTTTTTTGTTTTTAAATCTGTTTTTATTATTAATTTTTGTTCTTGAGAGAATGTTTCTTCATTCATCTTAAATTCAAGTGCTTTTATTTGCTTAATTAATTGATCTTCTTCGCCAAGCAAAACCGTTATTCGGGTGCGTTGATGCTCTTTTAGCACCTTGTTAAATGCAAAATCGATACTATAAATATAAGCACATGAAACAACAAAAATAAAAATGCCTAAATAATGACTTCCTTTGTCTTTTAGTTTTTTATGTGTAATGATAAACAAGGTTATAAAAGTAATAATAGCTGCAATTCCATAAAAAATAAAGATATATTTTATTTCAAAATAAGAATAAAAAATAAAAAAAACAATGATGCCAAGCAATGAAAAAACAGTAGCTTTTAAATCGTATTTAATGGCAGCATAAAGTAGGGCATAAACCACAAACCCAAAAATTATCATTGTGGTTGCCCCAAAAACTAAAGTTAAAACAAATACTAAAATTGCCAATACGCCAAAAAGTAAAATATTACCTGATAAGCCTTCTCGGTATAATAAAAAAATAAATGCAGCATAAGTAAGCGTTGAACCCGTGTCGTTTTGCAGCAAAATAAGTAGTGCAGGGATGGCTATAATAACTGTTGCAATTACTTTTGTTTTAAACTCTTTAATCCTGATGTTAGGCATAGAAAGGTATTTTGCTAAAGCTAATACAGTGGCAAATTTGGCAAATTCGGCAGGTTGAATTTTTATACTGCCTATTTCAAACCAAGAAGTTGCTCCGTTTACTGTAACACCAAAAAGTAAAACTCCTACTAAAATTAGCATGAGTAACCCATAAATTGGCAGGGCAAAAGAGGTGTAAAAATTTCCATCTAATAATAAGATTACAAACGCAATAATAAAAGCAAAAACCATCCAAACTAACTGACTTCCATAGCGTTGCGATACGTCAAAAATAACATTGTTTTCTTCGTTATAAACTGCTGCATAAATACTTATCCAACCAATAAAAACCAAGGCAAGATAAATGCTTATGGTTATCCAATCAATGTTTTTAAATATGCTGCGTTGGTTTCTCATTTTTTTGGTATAACATTCATTAAATTTGCTCCCAAAATGCGTTGTTCTTTAATTTTATCAGAAATACTGTCTGTTAGATATTTTTCCATCATTAAACTTGCAATTGGAGCAGCCCAAGTACCTCCAAAACCAGCATTTTCAACATAAACTGCAATGGCAATTTTAGGGTTATCTTTAGGTGCAAAAGCAATAAAAACAGAATGATCTTCTCCATGTGGATTTTGTGCTGTTCCTGTTTTTCCACAAACTTCAACACCTGCAATTTTTGCTCTGCGAGCAGTTCCTCTGGGTTCTTGAACAACGCCATACATCCCTTCAACAATAGGGTCAAAATAATGAGCGTCTATTCCCACATAATTTTTTTGTTTAAATTGTTGTGGGATGGTAGATTTTTCATCAACCATTTTTATAATGTGTGGCTGATAATAATAGCCTCTGTTTGCAATGATTGCAGCTAAATTTGCCATTTGAATAGGCACAACACCCAATTCGCCTTGCCCAATGCTTAACGAAAAAATAGTGCTAAACGCCCACCTGCCTTCTCCATACCATTTGTTATAAAAATCAACACCCGGAACTAATCCATTTTTAACGCCTGGAATGTCTGTTTGAAGTGTTCCTCCAAAACCAAATTTTTTCACTCGTTTGCTCCATTCAGCCAACCCAATTTCACTATCCTTATAGATACTTTTCGCTTTATTTTGCTGAATTATTTTTCTGAAAACCTGATAATAATAAGGATTGCATGACATTTTTATAGATGCTGCCACATTTGTTGCGTTTGGATGATTATGACAACCCACTAAACTTTTAAGGCATGAAAAACCTGAATTTTCGGTAATTACTCCTTCTTGCATTGCAATTAATGCTTGTATGGTTTTAAAAATTGAACCTGGAGGATATTGAGCCATAGTTGCCCTATTAAATAGCGGATTTAGACTATCTTTACTCAGAATAGGATAATTTTTTCTTACTTCTCTTCCAACAAGCATATTGGGGTCGTATGATGGTAAAGAAACTAAGCATAAAATTTCACCTGTTGAGGGTTCAATAGCAACTATACTTCCTGTTTTGTTTTGCATGAGCAATTCACCATAAGTTTGCAAGGCAATATCAATTCCTGTTTTTACTGTTTTTCCTGATACCGAAAGTGTATCTTCTGCTCCATTTAAATATCTCCCTTTTTCTCTATTATGAACATCAACCATCACTTTTTTAACACCTCTTTTTCCTCTTAATAAACCTTCATAGGCTAATTCTATTCCGCTTTTTCCAATGTAATCTCCCGATTTATAATAGGTGTCTTTTTCAATTATTTCAGGAGTTACTTCACCAATGTATCCTAAAAGATGAGCTGCGTTTTTGTTAGGATAAGATCGCAATGTTCTTGTTTCAACATAAAAACCAGGGAATTTATAAAGCTGGTCTTGTATATTGGCATAGGCTTCTGTTGATAGTTCTTTTTCAAAAACAGAAGGTTTGTAAGTTGAATAGTTCTTAATTTTAGTAAGTTTTTTACCAAACGCTTCTTTGGTAAGTTCAAATAATTCACAAAAAGCATTGGTATCAATTTCTTTTAGTTGCCTCGGAATTAGCATTAAATCATAAGAGGCTTCGTTATAAACCAATAGTTTTCCGTTTCTATCATAAATTAATCCTCTTGCCGGATATTGTGTAATTACACGCAACACATTACTATCCGATTCGAGTTTATATTTGTTATCAATAAGCTGAATATTAACTAAACGGACAAGAAAGATTAAGCCAATAGCAATAAAAATTGCTCCAATAATAAATTTTCGTTGCGAAAAGTTATTCATCTTCTTCGGGAGGTTTTGTAATTAAACAATTGAACAATAAAAATCAATAATAGTGTAAAAATACAACTTATGATTGCTCTTCCGAGTGTGGTAAAAAATTGAGAAAATTTAAATGATTCAATAAAAAAGAGAAACAAATGATGACTTAACACTAAAATTGTGCTATACGTAGCAAACCATTGAATGCCCATATCTTCAGCCAGTGGTTTAGATGAAACTTCATATCCATCGCGTGGTTCAATAAGTTTCAAAACATAATTTCTTAAAAACCCCATAAAAACAGTAGCTGATGTATGCATTCCTGCTGTGCTTGAAAATGCATCTACTGCTAAACCAAGAATAAATGCCAAGACTAAAACCGTATATTTTGATGTGTTGAAAGGCAATATTAAAATGAAAAGCACATAAATATAAGGATTAATATAACCACTAAATTCAATGTTATTTAATATCAACCCTTGAATTAACACCAATAATAAAAAATAAATAGTATATTTTATTCCGTCAATTAGCATTTTCTTGATTTAGTTTTTCGAGTTGTGTTTGTTCTTCTTTCAACAATGATTTTACAATATAAACGTGCGATAATTTTTTAAAATCAACCGATAAATTAATTTCAATGGTATAAAAATTACTTCCTTTTGGAAGTTCAAATGATTTTATTGTTCCTATCAAAATTCCTTCGGGAAAAATAGAAGAAAACCCACTGGTAACAATAGTATCGCCAATAGTAAGTTTTACGTGATTAGGAATTTCGTTTAAAAAAGCGGTGGTGTAACTGTTTTTATCAGAATTCCAAACAACTGATCCGTAATATAATGAAGTTTTAATTTTTCCGCTAATGGAGTTTTTTTGATGCAACATAGAAATAACCGAGCTAAAGTTAGGCGAAACATTTTTTACAATTCCAACTACGCCATTGCTATTTATTACTGCCATTCCTGCTTTTATTCCGTTAATAGCTCCTTTATCTATTGTAATGTAGTTTTCCCGTTGGTTGGTTGAATTGTTAATTACTTTTGCGGCTGTGTAAACATATTTTTGAAAATAACTGGTATCATTTATTTGAACTGTATTGCCAAATATTTTAGTAAATGATTTTTTTTCGGCAGAAAGTAATTTGGCATTTTGGGTTCTTAAAATCTCATTCTCTGTTTTAAGGTAAAGATAATCAGTGATATTAGAAATTGTTTCAAATAAATTTCCAACCAAAAAGTTTGAGGAATTTAATGTTTTAGAGTTTTGGTAATTGTTGTTTTTTATTAAAAGAGTAAACGAAGCGAGTTCTAAAAATAGGAATAGAAAAATAAAAGCGTTTTTAGTAAAAAAAAGGATGAAATTTCGCATCTATACTTTAGGTTCAAGGTTTTGAGTTTATAAAGTTGAAAGTTTAAAAGGTGTTAGGTATTAGGTGTTAGGTGTTAGGCGATAGTTAATAGCTACATTTCCAAATTTTAAATCAAATTCTTACTTTAAATTACGTAAATACTTTTTATCGTATTATCTGCTTATTTAATAGGTTTACCTATTGTAAACATTTTATTTTCTTTATTATAAAATTCTAACTCATTGTTTCTTACTTTAAAGTATTCTCCGTTATAACTGTTAGTCTTATAATTATATCTTATTGCTTCTCCATCATTTTTCGTTTCTATATTTTCATCACTTACTTGAAAATTTGGATAAATCGTCCTTATAAATAAACCATTTTCATTTTCATAAATTATATAAACAGAAGCCGTGTATTGTTCCTCTCGCCACTTCCCTATAACTTTACCTTCGACTTTATTAGCCATTGCTTCCATTTCATTAGACTGGCTTTCTGTTGCACCAAGAATCTTGACCTCTAATTCAGGAGTAAAATGCGTTGTACCCCATGCACCTGAACCAACTTTCATATCAGGCAGGTAATAAAACATCCAAATTTTAGAATATTGGTTAACATTTAAATCGTTTTTTAATTTTTCCCCAACTAATTTAAGAACTTCTGTGGTTACTTTCTTATTTAACCTGACATCGACATTTACTTTATCAAGAGAGTCGTTTCGCACCTCGTTAATTACAGATATTTTTACATCAGATGGGATTTGATTGCAAGACGAAAAAACTGAAGCAATAACAAATGAAGCTAATGTTAGTAATCCAAAAAAATTATTTATTTTTCTCATGTCTTTTTATTTTATATATTTAGTTATTTGAATTTTACAGCTGTTCCATACATTTGAAGGTAAAAATATTGGAAATGATTTGTATCCATATCAATATCTTGTCTCATTCCAATTATCGCATCAGCCCCAAGTTTTAAAGCTCTAATTTGCAGCTCTCGAACTGCCACAAAAAAGGCTTTATCGAAATCATTTTCCATACCAAATGAAAATTCTCCATATAATAACCCCCAATCGAACTCTTGATTTGACTCAACTTGTCCAGTCTTTTTTAGATTACTAAATCTTGCTCCATGTTTTTTTATTAATTTAGATAAGGAACTTGAAAAAATTCCTTTATTTGAAACTTGAAAATAAACTGGTCCCAAAACTTCATATTCATTTTTTAAGTCAGTTGTTGTTACAATAATTTTTTTCATTGATTATTTTTATATTAATTTATAATTATTTGTTTAGTATGGATGATATTTTTTCTCTATTTATTAAAATTTACTAACTCAGAATCTTTTCCCTTATAAATTGTCCAGTAAGTATATTCATCATCTCCTTTATACCACCTATATCTTGATTGTTTAAATCGGAACATAGTCAAAATTTCTTGAAGTTGCTCTTGAAGCGCTTGTTTGTTCTTGTTAGCAACAAATGTCCCACCTATAAAATTTATATACCCATTTGCAGTACCACTAGTATAAACTTCTATGTCATTTTCCCACATTATTTTAGCAGCAAAAGATGCATATTCTTGTCTTAATATAGGAAATTCTTTATTTTGAATATTTTCTACTTTAGATTTTAACTTTCTTGCTAAAGTTTGAATTTCAGAATCACTTGACACCTCACTCTCTTTAATTATTTTCGCCCATATTTCAAAAAGAACAAGTTCTAGTTGTAAAGATTCAACAGTTCCTCTATACTTTGAAAAATCAATTCCTTCAGTTATTGATTTTAATTCTCGTTCGAGTTCTTCTTTTTGACTAAGCTCACCTCCTGTTGTTGAGTTTATCGTCTCTATTGTATTATTCTTTCCATCGTTAATCATTTCTTTAAGGCTGTCGATTTTTTGTAAAATCAGCTGTGCTTCTCCATATAAAGGATTCTCTTTATCAATTTCTTTTAATTCCAAAATAGCATTATTATAATCATCTTTTTCAATATACTTAGTAGCTACTTCTATTTTTTCTTTTGCTTTATTTTAATCAGTTTCTGTTGCAACACTAATCATTGCAATAATAAAAATCGCTAAAAACCAATAGCCAAAAACTTTTAAACGAGTTGGCTTTTCTGACCATCTTAATACTAATGCAGGTTTTATGAAGCCAATGATTAGTACTAAGAAAAGTACCAAGATTAATAATGCAAAAAATGTTGTCATAATTTATTTTTTTTATCTATACTGTTTTGTCGTAATTAATTGATTTTATATTTAAAAAAATATTATTATCTTTCTATCTTCCTCTATTGTTTTGTTAATAGTATAATAATAGTTATCACTTTAAAACTACCCCTTCAATTCTTTTATTAAGAAAGGAAGTTTATCTATGTTTTTTAATGCTATTCCTGTCCCTCTTGCTACTGCTCTTAGCGGATCTTCGGCAATATGAACTGGAAGTTTTGTTTTCATGGAAATTCGCTTATCCAATCCTCTAAGCATAGAACCACCACCTGCTAAATACAAGCCTGTTTTAAAAATATCGGCAGAAAGCTCTGGAGGTGTCATTTCTAAGGCACTTAAAACGGCTTCTTCAATTTTTGCAATAGATTTATCGAGTGCGTGTGCAATTTCGGTGTAAGAAACGGTAATTTCTTTTGGTGTTCCTGTCATTAAATCTCTTCCTTGTACAGCATAATCTTCTGGTGGATTGTCTAATTCGGGTAGTGCCGAACCACATTCAATTTTTATTTGTTCTCCAGAGCGTTCACCAATTAATAAATTGTGTTGTCTGCGCATATAATCAACAATATCATTGGTAAAATCATCGCCAGCAACCCGAATGGATTTATCGCAAACAATTCCACCTAAGGCAATTACGGCAATTTCAGAAGTTCCTCCACCTATATCAATTATCATGTTTCCCATAGGTTCAAGCACATCAATGCCTATCCCTATTGCTGCTGCCATTGGTTCGTGAATAAGATAAACTTCTTTTCCTCCAGCGTGTTCGGCTGAATCTTTTACGGCTCTTTTTTCCACTTCGGTAATGCCCGATGGAATGCAAATTACCATTTTTAAAGAGGGTTTGAATAATGATTTTTTTGGGTTTATCATTTCTATCATGCCTCTAATCATGTGTTCGGCAGCATCAAAATCGGCAATAACTCCATCTCTTAACGGACGAATTGTTTTAATGTCTTCGTGTGTTTTTCCGTGCATTTGCATGGCTTTTTTACCCACGGCAATAATCTTTCCTGTCATTCTATCTTTTGCAACAATAGAAGGTTCGTCCACAACCACTTTATCATTATAGATAATTAGCGTGTTTGCTGTTCCCAAATCAATGGCAATTTCTTGGGTTAAGAAGTTAAATAGTCCCATAATTTATTTATAAAGCGTATTTTTTTAACGGTAAATGTAATAATTTAAACGATGTGTATTTTTTTTAGTTGTAAGAAGTGTGAACACTCCTTTGTTTATTTTTTTTGTTATAGCCACGAATGAACGAATTTTTAAATTGTTATGCTATTGCTACATTACTATTTACTAACACCTAACAACTATTCCCTTATTCCTTAATGTTTAAAATGCCTAATTCCTGTTGTTACCATTGCCATATTATTAGCATTGCAGTACGCTACAGATTCATTATCTTTTATTGAACCTCCTGGCTGGATTACAGCGGTTATCCCAGCTTTATGAGCAATTTCTACACAATCTGGAAACGGAAAAAAAGCATCGGAAGCCATTACTGCTCCATTCAAATCAAAACCAAAACTTTTTGCTTTATGAATGGCTTGTTTAAGTGCATCAACTCTCGATGTTTGCCCTGTTCCGCTTGCTAATAATTGTTCGTTTTTTGCCAAAATTATAGTGTTTGATTTGGTGTGTTTTACCAGTATGTTTGCAAATTCTAAATCGGAAATTTCGGTTGCTGTTGGTTTTTTTACCGTTACATTAGTAAAATCAGCAGCTTTGTTGGTAATTAAATCTTTATCTTGTTCTAACACTCCGTTTAAAATGGTTCGGAATTGTTTTGTTGGAAGTGCTACTGATTTTTGAATGAGTATAACCCTGGTCTTTTTCTCTTTCAACACTTCTAATGCTTCAGGAGTATAGTCAGGAGCAATAATTACTTCATAAAATAAATTGGTAATTTCTGTTGCGGTAGGTAAATCAATAGTAGTGTTTGAGATTAAAATTCCACCAAAAGCAGAAATTGGATCTCCAGCCAATGCGTCTTTCCAAGCTTCTAACAAGGTGTTTCTGGTTGCTATGCCACAAGCATTATTGTGTTTTAAAATGGCAAATGTTGGTTTTGCACCGATAAAGTCTGCCATTAAATTAACTGCAGCATCTACATCTAACAAGTTGTTGTAAGAGAGTTCTTTTCCGTTAAGTTTAGTGAACATACCCTCTAAATCGCCATAAAAAATTCCTTTTTGATGTGGGTTTTCTCCATAGCGAAGCACTTGGGCTTGGGTTATACTTTGTTTAAAAACAGCTTCTTGATCGTTGTTAAACCAATTAAAAATAGCAGTATCGTAATGTGAAGAAACATTGAACGCATCTTGTGCGAATTTTTTTCTTTCGGCTATGGTTGAGCTTCCATTGTTGGTGGTTAATAAAGTTAAAAACGCATCATATTGACTTCGAGATGAAACAATTAGTACATCATTAAAGTTTTTTGCCGCAGCTCTGATTAAAGAGATTCCTCCGATGTCTATTTTTTCAATAATATCCGTTTCGGAAGCATCAGCTTTTACTGTTTCTTCAAAAGGATATAAATCAACTATTACTAAATCTATTTCTGGTATTTCGTATTCGGCAATTTGTGTTTGATCTTCTGCCAATGCTCTTCTGTTTAAAATTCCACCAAAAATTTTAGGATGTAATGTCTTTACTCTACCTCCTAAAATAGAAGGATACGAGGTAAGTTCTTCGACAGGAATAACAGAAATGTTAAGGCTTTCAATAAATTGTTGTGTGCCACCTGTCGAATATAGTGTTACACCAAGTTGGTTTAATTTTTCTATTATTGGTTGTAAGTTGTCTTTATGATAGACAGATATTAAGGCATTTTTAATGTGTTTGTTACTCATTTTCTGCAATTATTGATTAAAAATTTTGAATTGCAAAATTAGGTATATTAAAGCCCTTGACCTATTGTAAAAAGCTCATTTTTATTTGATTGTTAATAAAAAGTTTGTTTTGTTTATAAACTAACCAAATCGGTAGGAGGATTCATTTTTTTGTTCAGGCTATCTTTTAGCAAAATAAAACGCTCTTTGTGTTCATTTTTAACTGGTTCTGCTGGTGGAGTTTCTTCTTTTAAGTGATTGGTTTGGGCTCCATTTTTCCAAAACCGATAGCAAACGTGCGGACCAGTAGCTAAGCCTGTGCTTCCAACATAACCAATTACATCGCCTTGTTTAACCCGTTGCCCTGTTTTAGCCAATCGTTTGCTCATGTGCAAATATTGCGTTGTGTAGGTGCTGTTGTGTTTTATTTTGACGTAATTTCCATTATAGACTTTATGGGCAGATTCAACCACCACACCATCGCCCGTTGCCAAAATTGGAGTGCCTGTTGGAGCAGCATAATCGGTTCCTAAATGCGGTTTGTTTATTTTTTGAACGGGGTGAAAGCGTTTCATGGTAAAGCCTGATGTTAATTTGCCAAATTCCAATGGAGATTTAAGAAATGCTCTTTTTAAACTATTGCCTTTTTCATCAAAAAAATTGGTTATTCCATCTTGCTCAAAGCGATAAGCGTAATAATCTTTACCATAATGATTGAAATTTGCAGCTAATATTTTTCCTATTCCCACAAATTGATCTCCAACATATTTTTCTTCATAAAGAACATCAAACCAATCACCTTTTTGAATGGCATAAAAATCTATCGTCCAAGCATATACATTTGCCATTTCAATTGCCAATACAGGACTTGCTTTTTTATCGGAAAGTGTTTTATACAAAGATGAATTGATGGTTCCTTTTATGTGTTTGATTTTGGTTTCAACTTCTTTCTGTCCTTTATAAATAGAAATAGAATCGCGCATATCAAAAACTACATATTCGGTTTGGTTGGGTTCGTAAATAAAACATTGTGCCTTTCCAATGGAATCTTTACTGCATAAAATGGTGTATTTTTTTCCAGAGGCAATTTTTTTAACATCAAAAACATCTTTCGACATTTTTACTAACATATCTATTTCTGTGTAAGGAATATGGTATTTTAATAAAATATTTGCTAAAAATTGATTAGGTTCTATCACATCTTTATAGACCATAAAAGAATCCATTGCTATGCCGTATTCTACGGTGGGCAAAAAAATTTCTTCGTTTTCTTCTTGTATTATAACAACTTCTGTCTCCTCCGATGTAAGGGTGTAAAGTAAGGTAACTACAGATAAAACTACAAAAGCTATTAAAATAATTTTCTTCATATTGAAAACAAAAATACCACGAACTTATTGAGGTTCGTGGTATTTTCAATTGGTTTTTTAACAAAGAATTGTTAACCTATTTTTTTACAATTGCCAATGGGTGAGATAATCCTTTAGAATTGGTTAATTCTACTTTTATTGAGCCAATTAAAATTTTAGCTTCTATCATTAATGGAATTTTATTTTCATCATCAGATATCCAAAAAGTTACATCTTCTTCTTTGTTAAAAATTCTACCTTTTTGAGTTACTGGATGAAATTTAATAGCATGGTAAGTCGTTTTTCCTAGCTTTACACGTTCTTTTCCCATATATCTTATTTTTAAGGGCCAAATTTCATCATCCACGAAAGACCAAATAGTAATAACATCGCCCACTTTTGATTTACTATAATCAAGTGTTCGAGAATAAAAGAATGAAGATAGCATATCTTGAATGCCTTCTGGGGCTTTATGTGTTTCTCCTTTTTGAGTAGCAACTATTTTTTTATTTTGTACAAATTGATATTTCTGTTTCTTTTTATAGCCCCCCTCATTAATGTCTCTAACAAAAAGCCAAGGAAATACGCCATCAACATCAAGGTATGTTTCATAGCTATCTCTTACCTTAAAAAACCAATCAAATGCACTGGCCGTTTTCCCTGTTCCAACAATATGATACACTTCTCGGGTGTTTATTTTTTTATCATATTCTTTAACTTCAATTTTAGCAGTTCCAGCATTCATAAAGCCATAATGCAAACGAAATTCTAACACTTCTCCAGCTTTAAAAGCATTATGTTCAATTTTTCGTAATGATGATAAATCGTCATTCGTTGTTGTGTTTATAACAGGAGTGTCACTTTGTTGATAGGCTGAAAAGAACACTATCATTGCTATGCCTATTAGAATTTTTGTTGTTTTCATGGTATTACTTTTTTGGATGAATTACAGAAAGGGCAATTCTTATGCCAATTTAAACTTTCGTTTTTACGAATTATTTCTCTAAGAGTTACTTTGTTATCTATTTAGTATAAGTTTTTTGCAATTGTTCAAAAATATCAGCAACAGCGGGGCATATTTCCGTGTTTTTTAGCGATAAATCTAAAATTTGGTAAAACCTTTTTCTGTTTGTATGCGGATATTCTTTACAAGCTGTTGGTCTGTGTTCATAAACCGTGCAGTAATTTTCATAATCTAAAAACGAGCAAGGAGCAGTTTTCAACACATAATCACCTACTTCATCGAGATATAAATATTGGGCAATAAATTCAACCGATTTCATTTTTAAATGCTTGGCTAATCGATCAATATCTCTATCATAAAAAACTGGGCTAGTGGTTTTGCAACAATTGGCACATTGCAGACAGTCTATCTGTTCAAAAGCAGCATCATGGGCTTGGTGGGTGATGTTTTCTAAACTTTTTGGCTTGTTTCGTTTAAGTTTATATGCCAATGATTGGTTTTCTTTAAGATTTTTTTTGGCTAACGCTAGTTTTGCTTTTAAATGCGGATTCATAAATTCAAAAGTAGTGAAAAGCGGAGGTTAATTCTTTATAAACTTTTTTGTTGTTACTTTTTTATGTTGAGTAAATTGAATAAAATAAATACCTTTTTCAAGAGCTGTTAAATCTATTGTTGTTTGGTTAGAATCTACTCGTTTTATCAATTTTCCTGTTACATCATAAATGTTAATGGGGGTATTTATTTTTTCGGAAGCATTGATATACAAAAAGTTGCTTGAAGGATTTGGATATATAACGATATCAGATGCGTTTTTTAATTCATCTTTTATGCTTGTAGAAATAATTTTACCATTTAGGTCATACTTAGCAAAAAATTGCCATATTTTTTCTGATGCGTTTATATCATAATTAGTAACACCAACAACAACAGGTGCACCAGGCC
Source organism: Vicingaceae bacterium (assembly GCA_019429185.1). Lineage (GTDB taxonomy): Bacteria > Bacteroidota > Bacteroidia > Flavobacteriales_E > Vicingaceae > BRH-c54. The sequence continues at coordinate 2,101 of JAHYJH010000083.1, read as the reverse complement.
AAGTGTGTCCTCCATCTATAATTTTATAATGTTCAACTTCAACACCATTTGTTCCGTTTTTATATACGTAATGTTCTGCTGTACAACCATCAACTAAATTTATATTTGGAACATTACTAAAAATGGGTTGAACGTCTGTTTGGTTAAAGGTTGTCCAATAATTAAGCGTATTTGAAATGGAAGACATTCCTGCGGCTCCATTATAAGGAACAGTCCCATCTGCTGTTCCATGAATTTCCATTATGGGCATTGGGTGTTGAGGATTGCAAGTTAACGATTGATTGGCATTCATGGTTCCTGTAACAGAAGCAATGGCAGCAATTCTATTACTTAACGAACAAGCTAACGTATAACTCATAAAACCTCCATTAGACATTCCTGTGCTGTAAATGCGGTTTTGATTTATGTTGTATTGTGCCGATAATGAATCAATGAGAGCTGCCGTAAAACCTATATCATCAACAGTTCCGCCCCAGCCAGAATTCCAATAAGGTTGGTTGTTGCCATCTAAAGTTCCCATAGGATGCACAACAATAAAGTTGGCTGTATCAGCAATTGGTCTAAAATCACCATAAAATAGTTGAGCTGTTGAATTACTTGTGTATCCATGAAAATTAAACACTAAAGGAACAGGATTCGATGCTGAATATGCTGCGGGAACATATAAAATATACGTTCGATAAATCCCATTATGGAAAATACTGTCGTTGATGGTTTGTTGTGCATAAGTTGTTAAACTAAAGAATACTAACAAGGTTAAAATGTAGTTCTTCATAATTCTGTTTTTATATTAATGTATGTTCATACCCTTCATCCACTAATAGCTGTTTACTTTCGGCTGCAGCAACAGCTAATTCATCGCAGCGTTCGTTGTAGAGGTTTCCTGCATGTCCTTTCACCCAATGAAATTTCACCTTATGTTTGGGGTATATTTTTAGAAAGCGTTGCCACAAATCTACATTTTTTTTGTCTTTAAAGCCTTTTTTTTGCCAACCAAATACCCAACCTTTTTCTACTGCATCCACCACATATTTAGAATCAGAAAAAATTTCTACATCAGCTTTTTCTACTTTTATAGCTTCCAACGCAACAATTACACTTAGCAATTCCATTCGGTTGTTGGTAGTATTTCTAAAGCCTTCCGAAAGTTCTTTTTTGTGTTTCCCACTCATCATTACCACACCATAACCTCCCTTTCCAGGATTTCCTTTGGCTGCTCCATCAGTATATATGGTAATTTTCGGCATTTAATCTCATTTTTTAGTTTGGTAAAATTAGCGTAAAAGATTTTAAATTACCAACTTGTTGTTTTTGGTTTTTAATAGCTAATTTTAGCTTTATTAAATTTGTCAGTTAAAAACACTTAGAAGAAAACAAAACTCAATTTCTAAAAACCCTTGAAGACTTAAAAAGGCTAACCGAAAACAATAAATTTATAGAAACTAAAGATATTCTTTCGCTTATTCAAAATTTTTCACACACTTGGTTTACTCTTGACAGTTATGATAAAAACGAATTTCCAAAACAAGGTACGCAAGAAGAGATTCAAACATCGGCAGCAGAACTACAACAAGATTTGCAACAATTAGAAACAGCACTCATCAAAAAAAAGGAAGCTTCTGAACTTTTTGCTCAAGAAAAAAAGCAAGGTAATTTAGAAGGGATATTTGGTAGTGTTTTTCAAAGTGTATTTGGGTAAGATGCTTATCCTAGTGTAGAAGAAAAAGCAGCTCATTTACTCTATTTCATTATCAAAAATCATCCGTTTAATGATGGAAATAAGCGAAGTGGAGCTTTTAGTTTTATTTGGCTGTTACAAAAAGCCAAATATAGTTTTCAAGAAAAAATAAATTCTGGAAACACACTTCCAACACCTGTTTCAATTACAACAGCAAATGCCAACATGGAAGAATGAGAAGGGGTTTTAATTCATGTAACTAATGCTGAATGTATGAGTAATACACTTGGTTTTGAAATGTGGTCTATCAATGACGGCTCTGGAATTATTAAAGCAGATGATGATATTTTTGCATATCACCTTACTGCAGTTGTTGGTACTGATTATGATGTTACTGGAATAGGTCATTATACTTTTGATGAA
>JAHYJH010000215.1 GCA_019429185.1 Vicingaceae bacterium | reverse complement strand
ATCGAAAAATATCCGGCCGACTTTATACAATTGTATCCTTCCTGTAAGTATTGTCAATAAAGAAAAAAACAAACACTGGTAGCATTTTATCCTGTCAGGTGGTAGCATTTAAAGGCGGCGCGGAAAACCCCACAACCAGTTGCAGGATAAATTCAGGTAAAGGTGGTATTTATTTTTGAACATTCCCGCGGGTAAAAGCCCCAACTTCCCTGCCTGTTTTCCGGGGGTGGTGGAAAATTTGTGTTGAAATACTATGCCAGGTGCGTTGTTCATTGGCTTACGGTTTAAATTTCAGGGTTTAAAGCTAATAACTTTGGTTAAATACGCAAGAAGATTTTTAGCGAAATAACATTGACAAGGGTTATTGTTTTATCCATAATAAAATGTATATTTGCACAAGAAAATAATTCTATTAAAAGAATATTTGGATTGGGGTGTCCCCGGTCGGCAAGAACTCAGAAATGGGTTCTTGTTTTTTTATGGAAAAATCTTTAATCCATAGATTCTAGTTCCTTTTTTATATATTTTAGGTTTAATAATTTCGAAAGCCGGATTTGCCCGTTCCTTATCCATGCTGTATCTGGCAATTGGATACGCCACGAGATCTGATAGTTGCAATCCGTTAATGTTCTTTCTTTTATCCACAAAATAAACTTTGATGTGGTATGAATGCAACCTTCCCGGAGAAACATAGTAGGTTCCGATTTTTAATAAATCATTGATGTGATTTTTAAGTATGGCATCTTCTTTTTTCCCTCTTTTTTCGATTATCAGATATAAATTCTTTTCTTGCTCTCCTATACTATCTAAAAAAAAGACAGCTCTTTCTAATATAAACGACAGTGCAATCTCGTAAACATCATTACGTAGCTTTCCATACTTTTTGATGTATCTTTCCTTATCGATTATTGAAGATATTACAGTATAGTTTGAATCGCTTATGGTTTTATTTAATTCGCTGTAGAAATCAGTCTTAACCTCATTATCAAGTAGTATCTTAAACTCTTTTTCACATTTTCGAATATCGCGGGAGTGAAAAATTACCTTTGCATCACCCCATAGTTTTTGCTTAATCTGATTGAAACTTAATTTTAAGTTTTCATAATCATTTTTTGACGTTACTATTCCACATAGCACAAAAACAGGAAAGTTATTGTCGATGTTTTTCAACCCGTGGTCACCTGACTCATCTAAAAATAAATAGTAATCCAAGGTCTCCATTTTTTTAAAAATTTTGAATATAAAAAACTGTGAAATATGAATTTTTTGTCGTAACTATTTCATTTTTCAAAAATAATAGGTAATAATTCGCATACCAAAGTTTCTGATTGTTAGTTATCAACATATTTTTGTAATATGATGCATATATTATTAAATTTGTTTTCTAAAAACCAATAATATCAATAATAATTGATGATTTTATGTAAGAATATAAACGCATATTACAAAAAATGAAGAAAATTAAATTATATGTATTTACGGCTGTTGTTGTTGATCTGGAAGAAGAAGACAAGAATAATCGCAACGTTTTACGCACAAATTTAGGCTATTTTACAAATTTGAAGAAACTCTATAATATATTGGGAGGTGATACTTTACAATCTTACTCAACAATTTCAGGTATATTACAGAAAAAAGGAATTTATACCAGGAAAAATATATCTATTGTAAATGATAGACACGTTGAGCATTTTCATGAAATTACTATAAGAAAAGTAGATGCCAATCAGGTATATGGATTTAATAAGTATTTTTCACTTTCAGAATTATTATCAAATGAGATTAGTAAAGTAGATTTCTCTTTGGGTAAATTACACTACTTTCGAAAGATATAATATTTGCCCTAATTTTTTCTATTTTTCAATATTGGCCGAAACCACCGCCCAACCGGCGGGATTATATACTCAGGTTTAGTCTGCACATAGAAACAAAAGCTTGCCCGGGGAAAAACCAAAGATCTCTCTCCGGTTTTCCGTAAGTGGTGAAAAATTTCAGTTGAGATGCTATGCCGGGTGCGTTGCTCAATGGCTTACGGTTTAAAATTCAGGGTTTAAAGCTAACTAACTTTGGTTAAAAACGCAATTATTTTTCCTGCCTGTAATCATTGACTTCCCCACATTTTTTCTTTACCTTTAATAGGAAAACCTAAAAACTTGCAGCCATGGAAAAGTATTATTACCTGGTCATCACTCCCGAGTCTTTTATTGCATCGCATCTGGCACCCGAAGAATTTGGCCATTACCTTTCGGTG
>JAHYJH010000214.1 GCA_019429185.1 Vicingaceae bacterium | reverse complement strand
AATGTGGTCTATCAATGACGGCTCTGGAATTATTAAAGCAGATGATGATATTTTTGCATATCACCTTACTGCAGTTGTTGGTACTGATTATGATGTTACTGGAATAGGTCATTATACTTTTGATGAATATAAAATTTTACATAGAGATGTGAATGATATTTCCATTTCAACTAGCATTGCTGAATTAGAAAATGCAACTGTTGCTGTTTATCCTAACCCAGCAAACAATCAAATTACTTTTGAATTGGCAATTTCTAATTTTGATATTACTATTACTGACATTACTGGAAAAGTAGTTCAAACTGCTGTTTCTACAAATAATAAAAAAGTAGTGAGCGTAGCAGATTTTAACAATGGAATTTATTTCTATACCATAACTTCAAATGGAAGCGTTGTTGCGACCAACAAATTTGTGGTAGCAAAATAATAAATAGGCTTTTATAAAGATTCGTTAAAGACCCTTCAAATGAAGGGTCTTTTTTTTCAATAACCTTCTGAAAAGTGTGTTGTTTTGCATTTATTCGTTTGTAAAAGTGTGTGAAAACACATTTATTCGTACAAAAAAATGTATTTTTGTAAAAATTGAGCTATATTTACATTGTAAATTAGTTTCTTTTATTTAAAAAACCAACAAGATGAAAAGAAAATTAATGGAAGATTTAAAGCAGTGGAAAAACTCAAAAAACAGAAAACCATTGATAATACAAGGTGCTAGGCAGGTTGGTAAAACATGGGTAATGCAAGAGTTCGGTAAAAATGAATTTAAACAAGTTGTGTATTTGAATTTTGAAAGCAGTACACGACTCAGAGATGTGTTTATTCCTGATTATAATATAGAACGATTAATAACTGTTTTTGAAATAGAAACAAATTTAAAAATAACACCTTCCGATACATTAATTATTTTTGACGAAATACAGGAAGTAGAAAAAGGATTAACTGCATTAAAATATTTTTATGAAAATGCTCCTGAATATTATATAATAGCAGCAGGTTCGCTATTAGGAATTGCTTTACAAAAAAACAACTCCTTTCCTGTGGGAAAAGTCGATTTTTTGCAATTGTATCCAATGAATTTTTTAGAGTTTTTAGAAAATATTGGGGAAGAAAAACTTGCACATCAATTAGTTCTTAAAAATTGGGAAGTGTTAAACAGCTTTCACAATAAGTTAGTGAGTTTGCTTCGTATGTATTATTTTGTTGGAGGAATGCCTGAGGTGGTAGCAAATTATAGGGTAGATAAAAATTTAGAAACTGTTCGAAGCCTACAACAAAAAATAATTATGGGCTACGAAAATGATTTTGCAAAACATGCTCCCAGCGATATACTTCCTAAAATACGGTTAGTTTGGCATTCGTTAATTGCACAATTGGCAAAAGAAAACAGAAAATTTATTTACGGGCAAATTAAAAAAGGAGCAAGGGCAAAAGATTTTGAATCGGCAATAAATTGGTTGCTTGCAGCAGGGTTGATTTTAAAGGTTAATCGTGTAGAAAAACCTTCCTTACCTCTTAATGCTTACGCAGATTACGATGCTTTTAAATTATTTTTGATTGATATAGGTTTATTAAATGCTATTGGAAATTTAGATCCAAAGATTCTGTTAGAAAAAAATACCATTCTACAAGAATACAAAGGAGCATTAACCGAGCAATTTGTTTGTCAACAGCTTAAAATAAATAATGAATTGTATTATTGGTTAGCTCCCAATGCTACTGCTGAAATAGATTTTGTAATTCAATACCAAAATGAAATAATTCCTGTTGAAGTAAAAGCAGAAGAGAATTTAAAATCGAAAAGTTTAAAAACTTATGTTGAAAAATTTTCGCCCAATACAGCCATACGTACTTCTATGAGTCCATATAGAAAAGAAACTTGGCTAACTAATATTCCTTTATATGCTATTGCAGGAATTAGTGCGTGAAAGTTTGAAGCAACAAAATCACCCCTTTGTATCTTCCGACTTCGGTCTTCTTACTGCTTAACCAACTTCACTACTTTACTACTTTGCTTATCGGTAATTTTTACCACATAAATGCCTTTGCTCCATTATGTAATCCAAAGCATAAAAATAAGTGTTTTTTTTTAATCTTGTATTGTTTTTATCAATTATTTTTGAAATTGCGTAGTGTACTAAGGGTCTGTAATGAAATAAACTATACATTTAGCCTTGCTCTTTTGCTCGCTAATTGCGTTGAAAATACTCGCCATAGCGTTGCTATGTCTGTGTTTTTCGTCTTATTAGCAAACAAAATAAC
>JAHYJH010000082.1 GCA_019429185.1 Vicingaceae bacterium | reverse complement strand
TCATATCTATCGGACAATATACTTCAAGAGTTATTTAGCAATCGGTAGACTCTTATTCCCTTCACTTTATTATTGCAAATCTATAAATTTTAAAAGTTTATAAATTAACTTTGCAAACATAGGAGCTATCGGGAGAGATTTCGATGACTGATTTGAAGGTCGATAAAAACGAAGAACCGAGCGAAGTGAGCTCATGAACCGAACAAAGTGAGTTCACGAATACCTATAAAAAAAATAAACAACAATGAGTAAAACCTTTAAAAACAATAGATACTTTGAATAAATCGGACATTATGGACAAACTCTAATTAGGGAATTACTTTTTTCGTTCCAAAAGATAATGCGTAATAATAAGCGATTCTCCTTTAATGGAATATACATTATTTAAAACCCAACCATTAGTTTTTAAATCATTTAAAATAAGAACTATAGTGTTTATTCCATCAAATCCTTTTCTAATTATCTCATTTCCACTATTATTTCCCGTAAAAATAGAAATTCGAGTTAAACTGGTTTCACTCCCTTCTATTGTTCTAAATTCATCTTCGTTATTTAATCGAACTTCTAAAATCACATAATCTCCTTTTTTAGTTAACGTTTTTAATTTAGTTGATAAAGAAGTGTTTTCTTGTGCATTTAAACCTAAAATGCTAAAAATAGTTATCGAAATTAGTAAGAGAAGATGTTTTGTCATTGTTAAAAGGTATAAAAATTATTCTATTGGAAAATAAATGATGGTTTCCCACTTGTCTGGATTTGGTTCTACTGAAGGATCTGTAACATACATTTCCCAAGGGGCATCAATAACACGTACTTCATTTTTTCGCATCCATTCATTAATTCCAAAATAAGTTTCTGGCAAGCGTTCATAAGCACCATAGTGGGTTGCTGTTACATAACTACCAGTATCAATTTTATTGAGTTTTATTCTACTATTGTTGGTTTCAAAATTAGTTTCAATAGGAATTCCTGCCTCAATATCAACAATAGAATCCGACCAATAATGATAAATAACTATTGGAGAATAAATTTCGTTCAATTGGTTTGTGGAAATGTAATTTTCAACTTCGTTAATTAGTTTTCCATGAATGTTGTTTTCTTGTAATTGATTGAGTGTGTCTCTGATGGATAAATACCACAGTATTTCCGAACGATGAATTTTTTGAACATTCACTTTGTGAATTTTGGGCAAATCTTCTATAAAAACTTTTAATTGATTTATTTTTTCATCTAGTGCGACATTGATTTCTTTTTCAACAAACACGCCTTTAAATTTGGTAACTGGATTAAACCCAAAGTTAATTCGGACATCAAATCGAACATTTACCCCATCAAAATCATCCTGCACAGTATATTTCACATCTTCATTTTTAATCGTAAAGTCTGCCAATTGATTTTCAAAAGTAAAAGTAGAAAGGTATTCGCTTACTATTTTGGTGTCTGCTTTAAAAAAAACATTTCTATTGAGCAACAATGATGCTGGCAAAAAAAGAGAACCAATAATAATTATTATTAGAAAGATAAATAATACAACCAATATTCGTTTTAGGGTAGGCATCAAGTAATAATATTTAAAATTTTGTTAAAAGTATATAAAAAATTAGAATTTATTAAAGATGACTTTCTTTAAAATTTTAGATTTACAAAGAAAATTATCTCAAAAAAACGAAACCACAGGATTTAGAGTGAAGTTCTTTTATAAAAACAAATATACTATTAAACACAAATTGACATAAAAAATCACTACATAGAAGACCCTAAAGCCAAATGAATTGATTACGATTTATTACCCCGACCTTAAGGTCGGGGCTAAAAGGGCTTTAGCCACATTATATTATTGCCATTGTTTGTGTCATCACAAACAAAAAAATCGTTTGTGATGACACAAACGATGGCACAGAATATTCACTCTAAATCCTGTAATACCAAAAAAAAACCAACTGGGAGAAATAACTTGCTGAATAACAAGTTTTTTCCTTAATTATGAGTAAATAACTCAAATTTAACAAGCTGGTTCTTAGCTTAATTGTTGAAGAATGAAAAAAAGACAAAAAATAAAATAGGATAAAATTTGTGAAGCGTTTAAAAAATTATACATTTGCACTCCCAAAATTAGGAAATTTATTTTGGCCCGTTCGTCTAGGGGTTAGGACGTCAGGTTTTCATCCTGGAAACAGGGGTTCGATTCCCCTACGGGCTGCAAAAAACCGCTTGAATTCGTAAGAATCAAGCGGTTTTTTTATTTTTATTCATCTTTCAGCACTATTCTCAGTAGATTTTTTCTTTATTTTTGAGTACACTTCAAGGGAATACCATAGCGATATCAAGAAGTTGAAATGACATTACCTGACATATATCATTGATAAACATGACAAGCATCATAAACAACAGTGAAAGTGTTTGCTAATTTTATTCACGAATTATGACGCAATTGTAACTATACCAACTGAATTTTCTTTTTTGCTTGATAGCAAGGTATAGCATTTCATTTTTAATATCAAGTAGAAAAGCAGACCACAGCAAGTTGGTTAAGTTTTAAACTAAATGTTAAAATATGAAAGACTTAAAACAAATTATTAACGAATGTAAGGATTTAGCATTCGATTTGAATTTCACCAGAGCAAAAAAATGGAAAGAAGAAAAACCTGGAAGAGTCCTTGTGGGTTATATGCCTATTTATTTTCCTCGTGAAATTATTCATGCAGCTGGTGGAATGGCTGTTGGTGTTTTTGGTGGTGGCGACCGCAAGCAAATTATTAAAGGAGATGCTTATTATCAGTCGTACATCTGTCATATCCCTAGAAGTATCATGGAATTGGCTTTAGACAAACACATGGATCACTTTGATGGGTTTATCTTTCCTTCTATTTGCGATGTAATTAGAAATCTTTCGGGAATATTTAAACAACATAAAATCGGAAAATTTGTAAAATACATGGATTTTCCTCAAAATTTCTTACCTCAAATTGGTGGCGTATTTTACCAACAAGAAATGGAACACGTGTTGGAATACATCAAAGAAATAAACGGTAAAGTTCCAACAACAGACGAGTTAAATCATTCCATAGCATTATACAATAAAAATCGTCAACTCATTTCTGAAATATATGCTATTCGACAAGATTTCCCATGGAGATTAACCATTGAGGAAGTGTATTATATTCTTAGAGCTGGAACAGTAATTCCTGTTGAAGAACACAATGAAATTTTAGAACAAGTTGTTGCCCACATCCGACAAAATATTGGTGTTCCTCAAGATAAAATTAAAGTAGTTATTTCAGGTGCTTTTTGCGAACAACCAGCCATCGGACTAATAAAAGCTGTTGAAGAAGCAGGCTGTTATGTAGTAGATGACGATTATATGTTGGGTTCAAGAATGATTTTAGGAGATATTGATACAACCACCACCAAACCTTTAGAAGCCATTTCAAACTCATACATCAAACAAAGCCAGTATTCATCTTCTATTTATGATGTAAACAACCCTAAAGAATATCGTTTGGCTAAAATTGTTAAAGAACGTGGTGCCAACGGAGTAATCTTTGCCTCTGCAAGTTTTTGCGACCCAAGTTTATTAGACGCACCAATTTTCCAGAACGCATTTAATAAATTAGGAATCCGTTACATCGCTTTTCAATATTCCGAAAACATCAACCAGTTTAAAGTAATTAAAGAACAAGTAGGTGCTTTTTCAGATTCTATTAAGTTATGGGAAGATGAACCTGCTGCTGTTAGCAACATCAATTTAACTGCAACAGACTCTTGCAAACATTAAAAATTGTATAAACTAAATGTAAAATAAACCAGCTACCGCACCAATTTTCTTGCATTAATAGGCATGGAGCGTTGGAAACTTCCTCCCTTCGGGAGGGTTGGGGTGGGCTTTAAACTTTTAAATTATGTCACAAGAAGCTATAAAAGAAAAAAGTATGATACTCCAAAAGGAGATGATAGAAGGATTATTTAACGACCTCGATCATACTAAAGAATTAGGTAAAAAAGTATGCTACACATTTGTACCCGGTAATCTTTCGGAACTAATAAGAACATTTGATATGTTGCCTGTGTATCCCGAAATTAACGCTCTACAAAGTGCCATGCGAAAAAAATCGGGTGGATACATTAAAGAAGCTGAAAAAAATGCTCACTCCGAAGATGTTTGTACTTACGTAAAATGCGATGTTGGTATGATGATGAAAGGAAACATTGGACCAACAGGAACAAAAATTCCAGAACCAGATGTGTTACTTTTAAGTTATACGGGCTGTTTTACCTTTATGAAATGGTTTGAAACCTTAAAAAGAGAATACCCCAACGCAAAAGTTATCATGGTGCATACACCTTACCAAGAAAATGCAAAAATGACTCCTTCAATGGTGGAATACATGGTAAAACAATTCAAAGAAGAAGTTATTCCTCAAATGGAAGAAGTTACGGGTATTAAATACGATGAAGCCAAACTAAAACGTATGTTAGCTTTATCGAAAGAAGCCGAAGACTGGATTACTAAAATTTTTGACACCACAAAACACCGTCCGTCACCAATTGATGCCTATTTTGCTGGAGTTTACTACATCGGACCAATAAACATCGGTTTTAGAGGTACTGAACAAGCTGTTGAATACTACAAGGAATTATACAGCGAAATTCAAGAAAGAATTCGTCTTGGCTTAGGGCCAATCACTCCCGAAGGAGAAATGAAAGAAGAAAAATACCGATTGGTAGTTGAAGGCCCTCCAAACTGGACAAGTTTCCGTGAATTTTGGAAAATTTTCTACGACATGGGAGCTGTTATTGTAGCATCATCATACACCAAAGTTGGTGGAGTTTATGATATGGGATGGAGACACGACCCTGAAAGACCATTAGAATCATTGGCAGAATATTGTATGAATTGCTACACCAATTTAAACATTCCACAACGAATTGATTTGCTATCAAAATGTATAACTGAATATGAAGCTGATGGTTACATCACCAACTCTATTAAAAGTTGTAACTCTTTTTCAGCAGGTCAGTTGGGTATGATGAGAGAAATTGAAGACCGTTTAGAAGTTCCTGTTGGATTTATTGAATCTGATTTGGTTGACCCTCGTTACTTCTCGTATTCAAATATTAAAAACCGTTTAGAATCCTATTTCCAAATGTTGGAACAACGAAAAATGATGGAAAAAGAAACCATGTAGTCATTTATCATTGGTCATTGATTACTAATGCCCAATGACTAATAACCAATAATTAATCTCAAAAACTATGAAAAAATACTATTTAGGAATCGACTTAGGCTCAACCACATCAAAAGCAGTTATCATCAACGAAAAGGATGAAATTGTTGGTAGAGGAATTACCAATACAAGAGCCAACTATAAAGTTGCAGCAGACATTGCCCGTGATGAAGCGGTGTATGATGCTCGATTTAACCTGCTTCAGCGAAAAATTGGAGAAGACGTTACTAAACCAGAATTTAAAAAATACATGCAGGATTTACGTAGCGTATTTCAATATGGTCAGTTTAGAAGACGAATGGAGAGTTTAGAAAGAATGTTAAACAAAACCGTAAGCGAATTTAACTACGAAAACAAAGATGCTATATTGGTAAAACTGAAAGAAATCATCGAAACCATTCGTCCACAAATTCAACATGGGTTTATCAACGAAGATTTAGGATCAAAAAATCAATTTTTTAGAGATATTGTTAGTGAAAAATACAATGTTGAAGTGGAGGCAAAAGGTAAAGAATTTTACGAACCTTTAATGTTGGCTTTCGACAAAAGTATTACTCCTATTGAAAATGAAATGGTTCAATACAACTTTAAAGAGTTGGTATTGGAAGCCATGAAAATATTGGATGAAAAATATAAAGGTTTAGCCGATGAGCAAGAAGATGGAAGTTATGAAGATTGGTATTATGCCCAATTAAATGCAGTAAAAGATAACTATAAAAATGTTGAATTTACTTTGAGAGACCATATTGAAGATATAGCCAATGAAGAAATTCATGTAGCTAAAATGGTTGGTACTGGATATGGTAGAGCATTATTGCCTTTTCCTGAAGATTGTATAAAATCTGAAATTCTTTGCCATGCTTACGGTGCTCATGCTATTTTTCCAAACACCAGAACTGTATTAGATATTGGCGGACAAGATACCAAGGCAATTCAAGTTGATAGCCACGGACTAGTAACCAGTTTCCACATGAATGACAGATGTGCAGCAGGTTGTGGAAGATACTTAGGCTACATAGCAGATGAATTTGGTTTATCGTTAAATGAACTTGGTCCAGAGGCAAACAAAGCAACTAAGGAAACCACCATCTGTTCTACTTGTACCGTTTTTGCCGGAGCAGAAGTAAAAGAATTATTACACAATGGCGAGGAACGACCAAACATATTAGCAGGGTTACACAAAGCCATTGTTCAAAGAGCCATGTCGTTAATTGCACGTTCAGGTGGAGTTCGAGAAGAATTTACTTTTACTGGTGGTGTTGCTCGTAATGAGGCTGTTTTAAAGTATGTAAAACAAATGGTAACTGATTCTTATGGCGATATAACGATGAACATCCACACCGATTCCATTTTTATGGGAGCTTTAGGTGGAGCCATGTTTGCCAGAAGAAACATCAGTGCAGATTTACCTACTGCAAAAGAAAAAGCAAAACAAGAAAACTAACAACAAGGAGTCATAACCCCTTGCTAAAATAAATAACTAACAACAAGGAGTCATAACCCCTTGCCAAAAATAAATAACTATGAAAAATACAATTTATACCATGGGCGTTGATGTAGGCGGAAGCTACGTTAAGGCTGTATTAATGAAATACAACCATGAAACAGGAGACCATAAGTTAGTTGATAAACAAGCCGAAAAAATAAGAAAAAGAGACCCAAAAGATGTGGTAGTTGATACAGTTGATATGATTTTAAAAAGAAACAACCTAAATTACGATAAAGACATCGCTTATTTAGCCTCTACTGGCGAAGGTGAAATGGTAGAGAAAAAAACAGGGCACTTTTATAGTATGACTTGTCATGCCAGAGGAGGTGTGTTCTTTGCTCCTAATGCAAATACAGTTGTTGATATGGGTGCGTTATATGTTCGAGCCATAAAAGTAGATCATAGAGGAAAAGTAATGGATTATAAAATGACAGGTCAGTGTGCCTCTGGTTCTGGACAGTTTATCGAAAACATTTCACGTTATTTAGGTTTAGCTATTGAAGAGGTTGGTGAAATGTCGCTTAAAGCTGATAATCCAGAAGTGCCATCAGGAATTTGTGCCGTTTTGGCCGAAACCGATGTTATCAATTTAGTTTCTAAAGGACTATCAACACCAAATATTGTAAAAGGAATTAATTTATCAATTGCAGGTAGAGTGGTAAAATTGTTGGGAGCACTTAACGCAGAAACCCCAATTGTTTTAGTTGGAGGTATGGGTATGAATGTAGGTATGATTCAAGCCATTGAAGAACAAGCTATGGAAAACAAGAAAAAAGCATTTGATTTTATTCCTAATCCAGATGCAATTTTTTCTGGTGCTATTGGTGCTGCTTTATGGGGTGGTTTTAGGTATTACAAACTAAAAGAAAAAGAAGCTGCTGTGGTAGTTTAAAGTTCAAGGAGTAAGGTTATGTTAAAATAACCTCAAATGCCGTAAAAACAAGAACCGAGCTTGCGAGTTCAACACAGTTAATTTTCAATTCTTTATTTTTACGGACACCCTCGAAACATTAATTTTTTGAAAAAATATGTTTCGGAACTTCAAACCTCAAACTTTTAAAAAATGAAACAACTCGATTCAGCACATAAATTAGGTAAAGTAATACCAAATATAGCCACTTTACTCAATCAAAATGTAGCACGTTTTGGTAATAAAATTGTTTTTCAAGAAAAAAACAACAAAGGCGTTTATGAAGGAATTACTTGGAACGACTTTTACAACAATATCCAAAACATTGCCTACAACCTTCAACAAATGGGGTTTCAAAAAGGTGAAAAAATGGTTGTTTTTTCTCGCAACTGTTTGGATATGCTCCAACTGGAATTAGCAATTATGGCTTATGGTGGTGTTGTAGTTCCCATTTTTGCTAACTTCAAAAAAGAAACTGCCGAACTGCTTATCAATCATTCTGATGCTACTTGGTTGGCGTTGGCTGGTGAGCAACAATTGGCAAATATCGGAACAGACTTAAACCTAAAACATATTTTTTCCTTTACAGATACAAAAGACAGTCGTTTTCCTGATTTAAAATATATTGATATTTTGCTAAAACAACGACCCGAAAACACTTCTGTTTTCGATGCGGAAATTTCTCCTAACTCGATTTGCTTAAATATGTACACATCTGGAACCATGGGAATTCCTAAATGTGTGCAGTTAATGCACAAAAATATTTTATCGCAACAAGCAGCATTATCTATTATTTGGGAAGTAACTCCCGAAGATCGGTTTTTAGCTTATTTGCCTTGGCACCATAGCTTTGGAGGAATTTTTGAATTGTTTACCGCATTATATAACGGAGCAACTTATTATGTAGAAAGTAGTTATGGCAGAGATGCCAACCAAATTTTTGAAAACTGGAAATTGGTTAAACCAACCATTTTCTTTAGTGTTCCAAAAGTATATCAATCACTTTATGATTTAACAAGAGAAAGCAAAGCAGCCGAAGACATTTTTTTTAATTCGGGTTTAAAATTCATTTTTACAGCAGCAGCGGCTTTACCCGAAAAACTTTCAAATGAATTTGAAAAAAGAGGTATTCCTGTAATAGAAGGCTGGGGATTAACAGAAACTTCGCCTTGTTGTACGCTTACAGACCCTAAACTTAAACGTGAAACGGGTGTGGTTGGCAAACCTATTCCCGGAGTTAGTGTTCGTATTGCCGATGATGACGAAATTCAAGTAAAAGGACCAAACATTATGGTGGAATATTACCAGAATGACGAAGCCAATGATGGAGTTTTTACAGAAGATGGTTGGTACAGAACAGGTGATGTGGGAGAAATTACTGAAAACGGATTAAAACTGATTTCGAGAAAAGATAGAATTTTTAAACTCTCCAACGGTGAGAAAGTAATTCCAACCGATTTGGAAAAAGCCATTGAATTAAAATGCCATTATGTTCAGTATGCAGTTGTTTCTGGTAGTGGAGAAGAACATCCTGTAGCACTTATTTTCCCTAATAAAAAACTTTTAGAACGTCCAGATTACGAAATTTCTCCTGAAGAAGGCTGTTTTTGCCCACGAAGCTTAAACGAATTAGGAAAATGCTTAACAGGTTGTTTGGCAATGGCTAACGACAGTTTAAAACAAAAATTTGCGAAAGTAAAATCGGCAGCCATCATCTTAGATGAACTTTCATTAGATAACAACACACTAACTCCTTCCATGAAAGTTGCACCGAAAAATGTGGTGGAACGCTATAAAAAACACTTGCTGAATATGTATGGTGAAAATGTACCTGTGGATGAAGAAGTTTATGTAATTGAATTAGAACCTGATAAATTGAACGTAAAATGTACAAAATAAAAGCTACAGATACCATGAAAAAAATAATGGGCGAGTATTTCAGCTCATTAGAATCGGGTAAAAAGAAAATTGCTTGGTGTACCAGTGTTGGACCAGCAGAATTACTTCGTTCTTTTGGTTTTGAGGTTTATTTTCCTGAAAATCACGGAGCATTGATGGGGGCAACAAGAACTTCAATGGATTACATTCCTGAAGCCATAAAATGTGGCTATTCTGGTCATGTTTGTTCTTACACTACTGCCGATATTGGTTCTTACCTGAAAGGCGAATCTCCTCTAAAAACACATTATGGGATGCAGGGACAACCCAAACCCGATTTAATTGCTTACAATACCAACCAATGCAGAGAAGTGCAAGATTGGTTTCAGTTTTTTGCTGACGAGTTTAACTGTCCTATTGTTGGAATTATGCCTCCACGCCATATTGATGAAGTAACTCAAGATGAAGTGGATTTGGTGGTTAAACAATTCAAAAATATGATTCCGATTTGCGAACAAGTTAGTGGTCAAAAATTTAATGAAAATAAGTTTAAAGAAACCGTACGCTTAAGCAAAGAAGCAACATTGCTTTGGCAAAAAGTATTAAAAACATCTACAGCTATGAATGCTCCCATCAGTTTTTTTGATGGAACCATTCACATGGGACCAATTGTAGTGCTTCGTGGGACTCAAATAGCCAAAGATTATTATACCGAATTATTAGCAGAATTAGAAGATAACGTAAAAAACAATATGGGTTTTTTACCTCAAGCAAAAACTAGAATTTTCTGGGAAGGAATGCCCATTTGGGGGAAACTAAGAATGTTAAGTGATCTGTTTACCGCTAACGATGCCGCAGTTGTAGCATCAACCTATTGCAGTAGTTGGGTGTTTGATAAGTTTGATGAAAACGACCCTTGGAACTCAACCGCAAGAGCTTACACCGAAATTTTTATCAATAGAAGCGAAAAAGCCAAAATGAAAATCTTGGCAGATTGGTTCAATGAATTTAGTATTGATGGCATTGTTTACCACGATTCAAAAACGTGTTTCAACAATTCCAACGCAAAATTCGGAATGCCACAACGCTTAAAAGAAAAAACAGGAGTACCAGCTTTAGTAATTGAAGGAGATTTGTGCGATTTACGTTTCTTTAGCGAAGGGCAAAGCACAACAAAAATTGAAACTTTTTTAGAACAATTGGAAGATTTCAACAAGGGGTCATGACCCCTTGTCAAAAAAATAAAAATGATAAAAAACAATAAAATACGTGTTGCAGTAATTGGTCTTGGTCCAGTAGGAATGATACTTGCCGTAAAACTACAAGAAGCTGGTTGCGATGTTGCTTTGTGTGAAGTAAACGAAACCAAAGCCGAAAAAGTTAAACAGGAAGGCTTGATGTTGGAAAATGTGATTGAACAAAAAGCTCAGTTCAACCAAGTTTATACCAGCATTGTCGAATTGGCTCCGTTTGATGCCGATTATTTAATTTTTTCTTTAAAAACTACGCATACACCTGCTGCTGTTAAACAAGCACTTGCATTAAATACAGAAAAACTAACCGTAATTTCTGCTCAAAACGGAATTGATACCGAACAATTGTTAGCAGAAGGATTTGGCGAAAGCAAAACCTTACGTTTGGTAATTAATTTCGCTGGAAATACTACTGCTCCAAATGTAACCAAAGTAACTTTTTTTACACCACCAAACTACATAGGTAGTATTAACGATGCTCGGGCAGATAAAGCTAAAGAATTAGCAGATATTCTCACTACTGTAAATTTAGAAACCAAAGCAATCGGTTCGTTTGAATTACTTAACAGAACTTGGGAAAAAACCATACTAAACGCATCATTAAGTCCACTGTGTGGAGTTAGTCGATTAACTATGGCTGAGGCAATGGCAGATAAAGACACTGTTGAACTTATTGAACAAGTTATTACCGAAGGAATTCAAGTTGCTGAGGCCGAAAAAATTAAATTCCCTGATGATTTTCTTCGTCAGTGTATGCGTTACCTCAAAAAAGGTGGCGACCATTTCCCTTCTTTAGCTGTCGATTTAATTAATAATCGTCCTACAGAAATTGATTTTTTTAATGGTAAAATTGTTGAATATGGAAGAAAACATTACATCAGAACATCATTAAACTTAGCCTTTACCAATATGGTAAAAGCCATGACCAACAAAAACATCATTTCACGAATTCCTGGTGCAGCAGGTGATGTTAGCAGAAAGATTTTTGATAAAGGATTAATTAATAAAGGAGCAACTTCGGTTACGTATAAAAATATAGATTGCTTTTTAGGAATAGATTTAGGCTCATCGTATGCTAAATTTACCGTAATTGATGATAAAGCCAATCCTTTGTTCCGTTACTTTTTGCCAACCATGACCAACGACAAACAGGCATTTAAAAATGTAATGTCTGCAATCACATCAAACTTTAATGTAAAATACAGTTGTGCAACGGGTTACGGACGAAAACATTTTACCGAAACCGATATGGTAAAAACTGAAATAAATTGTGGTGCAGCAGGAGTTTCACAATATTTTAAAGGCGAAAAAAATATCATTGATATAGGTGGCGAAGACATTAAAATTATTCGTTGCGATAAAGACAATAATGTAGAAAATTTCTACATGAACGATAAATGTGCAGCAGGAACAGGCTCATTTTTAGCAGAAATTGCCGAACGTGCAGGAATAAATATTGCTGATATGAGCAGTTTGGCTTCATTATCTAAATACGACAAAGAACTAAACAGTTTCTGCACAGTTTTCGCCAAAACAGAAATCATGAATTGGGTTTTTGATGGTATGAAACTCGAAGACATTTCAAGAGGAATTTACAATTCGATAGCCAATAAAGTAGCAAAAATGAGGCTCGACCCAGGCATTCCAACTTACATGATAGGTGGAGTTATTGCTCATCATCCATTCTTAAAAGAGTTACTCAACGAAAAATTTAATAAGGACATAAAAATAATTGATTCACCACAATTTATTGTTTCTTTTGGTGCAGCAGTTATTGCTATGCATAATTTTAATAAAATTGAGAAAACATCAAATTCTAAACTTGAAACTAAAATGAATTACCCACCCTACCCTCCCTCAAGGGAGGAGTCCACAACGGAGGACACTCTCCCCTTGAGAGGAGTTGGAAGGGGAAGTTAAAAGAATCTTAAAAAATGTAACCTCAAACCAACTCCATCCCTTTGGGAGGGTTGGGGCGGGAAAAACTCTAAACAAAGAACTCTAAACTTATATAACATGGCTTATCAGTACAAAAATTTAAACATCAACAAACTAACTATAATCGGTGCAGGTCAAATTGGACCAGACATTTGTTTGCACTTTGCTAAAGTATTTGTAAATGACAATGTTGAATTTGTTATTATCGACATTTCGCCCGAAGCATTAGCGAATGCAAAAACAAAAATCGAAAAGAAAATTAGCAAAGGTGTTGAAACAGGTGCTTTTAAAACCGATATGGCAGAAGTAATGAAAAAAAGCATTACTTATTCATCCGACTATAATTTAGTAAAAGGCTCCGCAATCGTGTTAGAAGCAGCAACCGAAGATGATAGAATTAAAGATTTGATTTTTAAACAAGTTGAAGCGTTAACTGACGATTCTTGCTTGTTTTTGTCAAATTCTTCGCACATGCAGCCCGAAGTTATTTTTAGAAACATTGCCAACAAAAAAAGATGTTTGGTTACTCATTATTTCTTTCCAGCCGATAGAAACCCTGTAGTTGAGGTAGTTCCTGGAAAAGATACTGACCCTAAAATTACGACAACTTTATTAGGCTTTTACGAAGCCATTGGAAAAGTTCCAATTGAAGTGGGAAGTTCTTACGGTTATGCCATCGACCCAATTTTTGAAGGCTTGTGCGAATTAGCCATTCTGTGTTTAGAAAAAGGGTATGGAACAATTAAAGAAATTGATAAAATAGCTCAAGTAACACTAAAACAAGGCGTGGGGCCGTTTACAGCGTTAAACTTAACAGGCGGTAATCCTATTACCAATCATGGTTTGGAGGAAATGCGTGAAACACACATTGCTTGGTTTAGATCTCCAAAAACATTACAAGAAGCTACTGCTAATAAAACCTTGTGGGATACCGCAAAAAGAGGTGAAGAAGTGATAGTTTCTCCAGAAAAAGCAGAAGTGTTGAGAAAACAATTTTTAGGAGGATATTTCGCCCTTTGTTGCTACATCATCGACTTAGGAATAACCAATGTTAATGACTTAGACATGGCTGCCGAAATGGCTTTGGTAGTTGCTTCTCCATTTACGTTAATGAATAAAATTGGTATCAACGAATCTCATCAATTGGTAAAAGATTGGTGTGCAGAACATACCGAATTTCCTTTCCCAAAATCATTAGATAAAGCAAAAGCTGAAGGTGGATGGAAAGTTTCTAGAATTGTAGCAAAAAAACAAGATAATGTTGCAGTCTTAACCATCAGAAGACCTCAAGTGTTAAACGCATTAAATTTAGCTGTTTTAACCAACTTGAAAGAAGAAATTAGTAAAGCAGAGAATGATTCAAATACTACAGCTATCGTAATTACAGGGTTTGGAACAAAAGCTTTTGTTTCGGGTGCTGATATTAATATGTTGGCAGCATTAAAAACACCTGAAGAAGGTTACGACAATTCACACACTTTTCAACAACTCATCAATACCATCGAAAAATGTAAAAAACCAACAGTTTGTGCATTAAATGGATTTGCTTTTGGTGGAGGAAACGAATTGGCAATTACTTGTACGGCAAGAGTTGCTAAAAAAGGATTACCTGTAGTGGCTTGTCAGCCTGAAGCGAACTTAGGTTTTATACCTGGTTCTGGTGGCACACAGCGTTTACCACGATTAGTTGGTGTTGATGTCGCTGCCGAAATACTTCGTACCGCCCGACCAGTTTCTGGTAAAGAAGCTCTTGAAATAGGATTAATTGACAAAGAAATTGATGGCGATTTAGTGGAAGGAGCTGTTGAGTATGCTAAAAAATTGGCAACAGGAGAAATTCAACCTCGAAAATTTTCAACCAACGGAACTCATGAAAATTTAGCTCCCAAAGAAATTAATATAGGTCATTTGAGTAAAAAAATCGACCACATTATGAACAAAGCAATTTACGATGGAATTAAACTTCCATTGAATGAAGCATTGGAGTTGGAATCAAAACTTTTTGGTGAATGTATTTTAACCGATGATATGAAAATTGGTTTGAATAATTTTTTAACCAACGGACCAAGAGCTAAAGCAGAATTTACGCATAAATAGTTGGAAGAAAGAAGAAAGAAGACGGCATTGAGCGTTAGCTCTCCCCTTGAGGGGAGATACAGAGGGGTGAATTGTAAGAGGTTGGAAGATGAAAAAAAATGAATAAAACAAATCACCCACCCTACCCTCCCTCAAGGGAGGACTCCACAGCGGAGAAAACCACAACGGAGGACACTCTCCCTTTGAGGATTATTGCGAAACGAGCAATACCGAGGGGTGAGTGAAAGGGACAATGTCAAAAAAAAATTTGCGTCTTTGCGAGAAAATAATTAGCGAGAAACTCTAAACCCGAAACTATAAAAAATGAAATACAAAATTGGCATAGATGTAGGCGGAACCTTTACCGACTTTTTTTTAGTCGCTGATAATGGGGATTCGTTAATTCATAAAACGCTTTCTACCCCTCAGGATTCGTCAGAAGGTTTTATCTCTGGCTTAAAGGAAATGGCAGAGAAACTAAATTTGCCGGTTGCTGAGTTTATTGACAACATTGACACCATTGTTCATGGAACAACAGTAGCTACCAATGCATTATTGACGTTAGGCGGATCAAAAACGGCTTTAATTACTACCACAGGATTTCGAGATGCGTTGGAAATGCGAAGAGGTATTCGTGAAGAACGATATGATAATCATTACAAAAACGTAACACCTTTAGTTCCCAGATATTTACGATACACTATCAATGAAAGAATTGATGCAGTCGGAACAATTTTACACCCAATTGATTTTGCAGAATTAGATGCTATCGTTTTAAAAATAAAAGAAGAAGACGTAAAAGCAGTTGCCATCTGCTTCATGAACTCGTATTTAAATAGTGAAAATGAAAAAATAGCCACAGAATATCTTAGAAAAATATTACCAAATACCTATATTTCTGCATCTTACGAAGTTTTACCATCTGTTCGATTTTACGAACGGGTAAGTACAACAGTTGTCAACGCATACATTGGTGTAGTAGTAGATTCCTATTTAAAATCATTATTAGCAAAACTCAAAAAACTTAATTTCAACGGTAAGTTGATGATTATGCAATCGAACGGAGGAGTGGTAACTCCCGAAATCGCTAGTAAAATTGCTGCCGTAGCAGTTCTTTCTGGACCAGCTGCTGCCCCTATTGCAGGTGCTTATTATGCCAATTTATTGGGATACGACAATTGTATCACGATGGATATGGGAGGCACCAGTTTTGATGCTTCTTTGGTGGTGAACAAACAATGTGTAACAAGTACCGATGCCGATATTGATAGGTATCGAGTAGCATTACCAACCTTAGATATTATTACCATTGGTGCTGGTGGTGGAAGCATTGGTTGGGTGGACAATGGCGGATTATTGCAAATGGGACCAAAAAGTGCAGGCTCCTTACCAGGACCCATTTCATACCATAGAGGTGGCGAAAAACCTACATGTACTGATGCTGATTTAATTCTCGGCTACTTAGATCCCAATTTTTTTGCTGGAGGTAAATACAAGCTAAATAAAGAAAAAACAGTTGAAGTAACTGAAAAAGGTTTGGGAAAAAATCTTGGTTTAAATGCAGTAGAAGTTGCTGCAGGAATGTATCGTGTTATTAACATGAACATGGCTCAAGGTGTTCGTCAGGTTTCGGTTGAAAGAGGTTACGACCCACGGGAATTTTTAATGATTTGTGCTGGTGGGGCAGGTTCTATTCATGCAGGTGAAATTTGTAGAGAGTTAGAAATACCCATGTTTGTAGTGCCAAGTGTAGCACCAATTTTTTGTGCTGCAGGTATGTTGTTAGGAGATTTAAAACACGATTATGTTCGGTCGTACATGACAAAATTCTCTGGATTAGATAAAGTGACGTTCTTAAAATTGTATGACGAAATGAAAGCCGAATCCATCAAAACATTGATTGCTGAAGGAATTACAGAAGATAAAATACAGTTCATTCCGTCATTAGATTTAAGATATGTTGGACAATACCATGAAGTTCCGTTAGAAGTTTCGATGGACGATGTTTACGGTTTTAATCTGGAAGCCATAAAAAATACTTTCCATGATGAGCATAGTCGTCAATTTGGTTATGATTTAAAGGTAGAAGGTACAGAATTAGAAGTCATCAACATTCGATTTAGAGCAGTTGGCATAACTGAAAAACCACATTCATTATCTGGGAACATCACAAAAGGAGCTAATTGTTAAGTTTCACAAGGTTGTTCCTTAAAGTCTTGTTTACTATTACTCTTCAAAAGTAGTATTTTTTCTTTAAACACTGCTGGCTTTTCCTTAAAAATTTTAGGTTCGAGTTCAAACCACTTTTCT
>JAHYJH010000213.1 GCA_019429185.1 Vicingaceae bacterium | reverse complement strand
AAAAGTGGTTTGAACTCGAACCTAAAATTTTTAAGGAAAAGCCAGCAGTGTTTAAAGAAAAAATACTACTTTTGAAGAGTAATAGTAAACAAGACTTTAAGGAACAACCTTGTGAAACTTAACATGTTAAATATTTTTTTGGAACACTTTCGTCAACAAAAAATAAAAAAATGGGATTTATAAAAGAATTTAAAACATTTGCTGTAAAAGGAAATGTGCTCGATATGGCAGTAGGAATCATTATTGGTGGTGCTTTCGGTAAAATAGTTTCCTCATTTGTAAGCGATGTAGTAATGCCGCCAATAGGTTTTTTATTGGGAGGTGTTGATTTTAAAGATTTAAAATTAGTTATTAAAGAAGCTCAACCTGCCCTTATGGAAGGTGCTAACGAAATAGAGGCAGCAACCACCGAAGTAGCTCTAAATTACGGAGCATTTATCAATACTATTATTGATTTTACAATTATCGCATTTGCTGTGTTCATGATGGTAAAAGCCGTAAATTACGCAAAAAAGAAAGAAGCCGAAGCTCCAATTCCAGTTGAGCCGCCAAAAGCATCAAATGAAGAACTTTTGTTATCTGAAATTAGAGATTTACTTAAAAGCAAATAATCAGTAGTACCTTGTCATTTAACAAGAACTTAGTTATTCTATAAATTTATGAAAAAAATTATTTATACTTTTTTAATTCTATTGAATAGTTCGTTTTTTCAAGCACAAGTAATAGGAAAAGAATTGACTGAAGCAGAAAAAATTCTTAAGGCACAAGCAGCAGATACTTTAGATGGATGGAAAGCAGGTGGTTTATTTGGTGCAAATCTCTCTCAAGCAAGTTTTACTAACTGGTCTGCTGGTGGTGAAAATTCAATAGCAGTAAACAGTCTAATGAGTGTTTTTGCTAACTACAAAAAAGGAAAATCATCTTGGGACAATACACTTTTATTAGCTTATGGATTGTTAAAACAAGGAGAAGGTGGCACAAGAAAAACAGATGATAAAATTGATTTTATGTCGAAATACGGTTACAAAGCTTCTGAAAGATGGTTTTATGCTGGGTTAATAAATTTTAAGACTCAATTTTATGAAGGATATAATTACCCTGATGATTCCACTAAAATTTCCAACTTTTTAACCCCTGCTTATGGGTTGATTTCCATAGGTATGGATTATAAGCCCCATAGCAATTTCACCTTATTTTTATCACCATTTACAGCACGATTAACCATAGTAAATGACCAATCGCTTGCTAATATTGGTGCCTTTGGCGTTACTGCTGCCGAATATGATGATTCTGGAGTACTTACAAAAAAAGGCGAGAATTTCAGAGCAGAATATGGAGCTTATGTCCGAATGATGTATAAAAAAGATATTATGGAAAACATTAACTTAGAAACAAGGGTTGATTTCTTCTCTAATTACTCTGATGAACCAACACATGTTGATGTTAACTGGGAAGTCTTACTTGGTTTTAAAGTCAATAAGTTTATCTCCGCAACTTTATCTACTCAGCTAATTTATGACCATGACACAAAACTAGCGTTAGATAGAAATGGAGATGGAATAAATGAAGGCTCTGGACCTAGAACTCAATTTAAAGAGATATTAGGAATAGGGTTATCTTATAAATTCTAATTCACTTATAGTTAACAAAATAATAAAACCAATAAGAATTCTTATTGGTTTTATTATTTTTACACCTTGGTGCGAGGCAACCGAAAAAAAGAAATCACGTCTAACCACAAAACCAATGGATCAAGTTGATCAAGATAAACTAAATGACCTTGTTAAAGAGTGTCTTAAAGGTAACCGAAAAGCTCAAAAAGAGATTTACCAGTTATATTATGGTAAAATGATGAGTGTTTGTTACCGATACTGCAATAACAAGGACGATGCAAAAGATTTATTACAAGATGGTTTTTTGAAAGTTTTTAGTAATTTGAATAAGTACGAATTTAAAGGTTCTTTAGAAGGTTGGATTAGAAGAATAATGGTAAACACTGCTATTGACTATTATCGAAAAAACAAAGACGTTTATTTTGTTAATGATGACGAAGGTTACATTCTAGATAATAACAATGCAGAAAGTGCGGATTCTATTTATAGCACATTTGGAGTAGAAATAATAATGGAAGCCATACAAGAACTAACACCAGTTTATAAAACGGTATTCAATTTGTATGTGATGGAAGGCTATTCACACAAAGAAATAGCTGAAGAATTAAACATAAATGAAGGAACTTCTAAATCTAACTTAGCAAAAGCTAAACGAA
>JAHYJH010000081.1 GCA_019429185.1 Vicingaceae bacterium | reverse complement strand
AAAAACAAAAAAAATGGACTAATAGAAAAAAATTACAGAAATTAGCCCTAAATAACTGGCTGGAATAAAATTCCAAAAGGAAAAAATTGAAAAAAATTGGACTTTATAGACAGACACTAATTAGTTATAATTGTTTGCTAAAAGACTAGTGTTTATTACTTTTGATGATAAAATAATTAGAGCTTGAGGCAACTAAAAAAACATATATTCGTCCTCTTCAACATTACAAACAAAATAATATAAGGTGAAAACTACTAATTTCAAAATATTTATTTTTCCAAAAAAAATAAAAGCTACGTTACTTTTACTGGCATTCTGTTGTTCTATTAATTTTGTCTCTTATGCAACAAATACAGTATCTAATACAGTATCTAACGAAAAAAAGGAAATTACCATTGAGTTTAAAACTACAAAAGAAAATTTATTTAAAGAAGATAATGGAAAGGTATTGAAATTCAAATTAACAGCTAATTTTAACGATACAGAGCTTAAAGCGTGGATTAAAGCTGTGAAATCAGATAAATATGTTAAAAGTGTTGATGTTGGAGAAGGTAGCGTTGAAAATGGATGGGATGTTAAAGTTATTTTAAAAGAACCAATTAATAGAAGTGTTGCAAAAACGCTTTTTTCGTTTTCATTAAAAACTGATTATGTAGTAGTTGGAGAAGAAACTTTTTTATTTAATGTTTTTATTTCGCAATATGTACCCAATTAAAATATCACATAAATTTATTTGTTTGTATAGATTTATACTTCTTGTATCAGTAATAACTTTAGCAAATCATAGCTATTCTCAGTCTTCATGTAATAATTCAGCCCCTTTTTGCACTTCAACTGGTGTGAATTTTCCCGCATCAACAAGCACAACAGCACCAGTTGGTCCAAATTATGGTTGCTTAGGTTCTCAACCCAATCCCGCTTGGTATTATTTGAATATTTCAACAGGTGGAAATCTTGATATAACGCTAACCAACAGTGCCAATGTTGATATTGATTTTGCAGCTTGGGGTCCATTTGCATCGCAAGCAGCGATGCAAGCAGCTGTTTGTGGCGGAACAAGTGGTAGCCCTATTGATTGTAGTTATTTACCACAAGCGACAGAAGTAGTTAGTCTTCCTAATACGCAACCCGGAGAATGGTATATGCTATTGATTACTAATTTCTCTGGACAACCAACAAACATAACCGCTTTGCAAACTGGAGGATCAGGACAAACTAATTGTGCCATTTTATGTACTATGACAGCTTTAACTGCAGTTCCTGGTGCATGTAACTCATCAACCAATCAATTTGATTTAGCAGGGACAATTTCTGTAACAAACCCTCCAGCAACAGGTACGTTAACAATTACAAATTCCTGTGGAGGAAGTACGGTGCTAAATCCTCCTTTTGCTACATCAATACCTTATTCATTTACAAATTTACCTGCAAATGGTGCAGCATGTAGTATTACAGCGGTTTTTTCTGCCGATCCAACCTGTACACTTACCCAACCTTATAATGCTCCAGCTCCCTGTACTGTTGTTGGTTGTAACATAAACAACTTTTTTGCAAATATAGGTTCTTGTCAACCTAATAATTCCTATATGGTTAATGGAAACATTGATTTTACTACTGGCATTACTACTGGAACATTGACAATTACCGTTAATGATGGAATTAATAGTTATGATACAATTATTTCACCGCCTTTTGTTTCACCATTAAATTGGAGTGTTTCTGGTATTCCTTCAAATGGAAATGCAATAACAATTACAGCAGTTTTTTCAGCAGACCCAACTTGCACAATAACTTTAAATAGTACAGCTCCAGCTGCCTGCGGTTGTGTCGCTCAAATTGGCAACTTTAATGTAACCCTAACTGGAAATGGAATAACCAATTATGTATTATGTTTTGGTGATCAAATAGATATTACATCCACAGGAGGTTTTATTCCACCTGGGCTAGCAAATAATCCTCCAGGACCTGCTTATAATCCTGGTATAGGCTATTTAATTTATAGTTGTCCTCCAACCATAGCATTAACTCCTAGCAACATTGCCCCAAATGATGACATAACTAACGACCCTTGTTTTGTCGGCATTGCTGGGTTTGGTGGGAATTTCAGTGATATAAACACCTTAGGTCAACCTAGTTTTGCAGGACCATGGACAAATAATACATTGTATTATGTACCAATAACTTTTTATGATACCCTAAATAGTCCTTTCACTTATAGCTATGTAAACACATCTCTTCCTTGTTATCAAATGGGGGCTCCAATTGCTGTGCAGTATTTGCCTCAAGTTGTTTCTTCAAATCCAACACCAAATTGCTTGGACAGTTCGTTTACGATTACAATCACAGGAGGATTACCAGCAATAGACGGTTCGCAATTTACAGCATCGAATTTAGTTCCAGCAACAGCCTCTTTTGTAAATACAACAGCAAACAATGGGGGTACAATTAAAATAAATGGGCTTTTAAATGGAGATATGTATAGTTTTGATGTTATTGACAATAACGGTTGTCCAATAACCATAACTGGAGGTCCTTTTGTAGGTCTGCCAAATGCAAATGCAGGAATAGATGATACCACTTGCACACTTTCGTTTAACTTAAATGCTAATCCTAGTATAGGAATTGGAAGTTGGACAGGTCCTGCAGGAGTTACATTTAACCCTGTTAATTCACCTACAGCTACAGTAACAGTTCCCGCAGCAGGTACCTATAATTTTACTTGGACAGAAACAAATACAGCATCTTGTGTTACTAGTGATGTAGTAACCATTACGTTCTCTAATTTATCAGAAACAACGGTAACAACCCCAAGCAATTGTGGGGTTAGTGACGGAACAATTACAATTACTGCTTCTAATGGAATAGCACCATACCAATATAGTATTGATAACGGGGTTACTTTTCAAGCAGGAAATACTTTTTCTAACTTAGCTGCAAATAATTATACTGTTGTTGTAACCGATGCTGTTGGATGTCAGGTTACAGCTAATTATGTTGTTACAAATATTGCTGGACCAACCATAACCAATGTTGCATTTACCAACCCCTTATGTAATGGAGCTTGCGATGGAACAATTACAGTAACAGCATCTTCACCAGCTGGAGGAGAGCAATTTAGTATTGATGGAATAACTTTTCAAGCGTCAAATGTATTTAATACTGTTTGTGCGGGAACTTATACAATAACAGTACGAGATGCAAATAGCTGTACAACAACATCTACAACAACACTAACAGATCCAAGTGCTGTAACCATTTCAGCAAATAACATTACTATTTGCGATGGACAAAGTGCAACAATTTCAGCAACAGCTACTGGTGGAGCAGGGGGATATACTTATAATTGGAACAGTGGAGCATTCATCGGGCAAAATTACAATGTAACACCTATTGTAACTACTAACTATGCTGTTTTTGCTACAGATGCAAATGGATGCATTTCTCCTACAATCAATGTTTTGGTTACTGTTAATCCTCCTTTATCAGTTGTTGCAAGTCCTTCAGATACGAGTATTTGTCCAGGAGAATCGGTTACTATTTATGCAACACCTTTTTTTGGTAACGGAGGACCTTATACGTATGCATGGAACAATGGATCAACAGATTCAAGCCAAACAGTAACCCCAACAGCTCCCATTACAGTCTATACAGTAATATTAAGTGATGGATGTTCAAATCCAACAACAGGTACTGTAACCATTCGCTTAAATCCTCTGCCTGATGTTTTGTTTGATGCAAACATCTTTAAATCATGTTTAATACCACCGGATACATTCTTCTTTTACAATACCACTAATCCAACAGGAGGTATGGTTGGGTCAACAATCTGGAATTTTGGTGATGGCTCTATTTCAAGTGGAGATACTGTTTCACATCTTTATAATGCCGCTGGAACTTTTGATGTAACTTTGATTGTTACTTCAACATTGGCAGCAGGTGGTTGTACAGATTCATTAACTAAACCAAATTATATTACCATACATCCAAATCCAACTGCTGATTTTTATATGGTGGACAACCCTGGTACTATGTTAAATCCAACTACAAATTTCTATGACCAATCTTATTTCAATATTATCAGTTGGGCTTGGGATATTGGTGGATTAGATTCAAGTACAGCACAAAATCCGATATACGTCTTTCCAGAAGATACTGGGAATTATCCAATACTATTAACTGTTACAGATAGTAATAATTGCAAGGATACCACACTTAGGTTTTTGAAAATTAAAGGAGATTTTGGAATTTACGTTCCAAATGCATTTACTCCTGATGGCGATAATTTAAACGAAGGATTTGCTCCAAATGGATTTGGAATTAGTGATAGAAATTATACTTTCCTCATTTTTGATCGTTGGGGAGAAATTATCTTTGAATCGCACACTAGATTTGAACCATGGAATGGAAAATACAGAGGTGGGTTGGTTAAAAATGATGTGTATGTATGGAAATTAGATGTTGAAGATATAAATGGCAAAAAACATTCGTTGATAGGGAAAGTTACCTTGATAAGATAGATTCCACCCCATTTTTTAAAAAATAAAATTATTGGTTGAAATAAAGTTATCAACACTTTATATAAATTAGTATTTATTTAGGATTTGCTGAAAAAAGTTATTTATTTACTTAATTAACATATATTCAGTTGATTGTATTGGTAACTTCATGAAATAAAATAGGATTAAAAAAATTGTACTTATTTGTTGTGCCGTAATGCAACTTTATCAGCAAACCCTACCTACCGCAGGTATGAAGCAGATAAAAGCTATCCTGAAATAAATGCTATTGATAAAATGGCTCAGGTTTTTAATAAACCTGTTTATGCTTTTTTTCCTGAACAAGTGCAGCAAACTAACCATCAACAATCGGGTGGCGTTTCTATTGCACAGGCTTATAATTCAACCGTAAAACAGCTTTCCGAAAAACTAATTGAAATGTATGAACAACGTATTGCAACATTAAAAGAAGAAGTTGC
This sequence comes from Vicingaceae bacterium, assembly GCA_019429185.1. Taxonomy (GTDB): domain Bacteria; phylum Bacteroidota; class Bacteroidia; order Flavobacteriales_E; family Vicingaceae; genus BRH-c54. Next base: position 12,192 of record JAHYJH010000081.1, on the reverse strand, counting down.
AACATTAAAAGAGCGGTTGGGGAAAAGATAGAAGTCCTTTCTAAAGCTTCATCTTATACTCGTTATCTTACTCATTATAAACATTCAACAATTTTTCTGATTGCAATTCCTCTTTTGTCCTTTTGAAATCAAGAAATTGACAAATCTACCCTTGCAGCACGCAAACCTTTGCATCGCCACTCACTTCTACTTTTATTAAACCATATTGATTCAATGTTTTCATAGCCTTATCCCACTGTTTTCCGCTAAGTGCAGCAGAATTTTTTAAAGCAACAATATCTTGCCGGTTGTTCGATTTTAAAATTGCTAAAATTGATTTTTCTGCTTCCGAAAGTTCAACTGCTTTTTTCTCGGGTTTCATTTGTGGAAAAAACAATACTTCTTGTATGGATTGGTTATTGGTTAAAAACATAATCAATCTGTCCATACCAATACCTAAACCACTTGTTGGAGGCATACCATATTCTAAGGCTCTAATAAAATCATTATCAATAAACATGGCTTCATCATCGCCTTTTTCAGAAAGTTTAAGTTGTTCTTCAAAACGATTTCGTTGGTCTATTGGGTCGTTTAATTCTGAATAAGCATTAGCAACTTCTTTTCCACAAATCATTAATTCAAAGCGTTCGGTTAATTCAGGATTATCTCGATGTTCTTTGCACAAAGGCGACATTTCTTTTGGATAATCAATAATAAATGTGGGTTGTATGTAATTTTTTTCGCATTTATCTCCAAAAAGTTCATCAATTAATTTGCCTTTTCCCATGGAGTCATCCACTTCAATTCCTAAGTCTAAACAAGCAGAACGTAATTCTTCTTCAGATTTTCCGTCAATATCGAAACCTGTGAAATCAATAATTGCCTGACGCATGGTTACTCTTTTGTATGGAGCTTTAAAATCAATTTGGTGTTCTCCAAAAGTGGCTTTTGTAGTTCCGTTTACTTTTGTAGCACAATGTTCCAACAAGTTTTCGGTAAATTCCATCATCCAATTATAATCTTTATAAGCCACATAAATTTCCATGGCTGTAAATTCAGGATTGTGGGTTCTGTCCATTCCTTCGTTACGGAAGTTTTTAGAGAACTCATAAACCCCATCAAAACCACCAACAATCAGTCTTTTTAAATACAATTCATTGGCAATTCGCATATATAAAGGAATATCTAACGCATTGTGGTGAGTAATAAATGGTTTTGCAGCAGCTCCGCCTGGAATTGCTTGTAAAATGGGTGTTTCCACTTCCATATAACCTGCATCATTAAAAAACTGACGCATGGCATTAAATAATTTTGTGCGTTTTATGAAAATATTTTTCACTTCATCATTTACCACCAAATCAATATAGCGTTGGCGATAGCGTTGTTCTGCATCTGTAAAGGCATCGTGTACGTTTCCTTCATCATCGGTTTTAACAACAGGCAGTGGACGAAGCGATTTGCTTAAAACGGTTAATTCTTTTACCTTAACGGATTTTTCGCCAACTTGTGTTGTAAACAAAACGCCTTTAACTCCAATAAAATCACCTCTGTCCAATAATTTTTTAAATACTTCATTATAAAGGGTTTTATCTTCACCTTCACAAATTTCATCTCTGTTAATATAAATTTGTATTCTTCCCGAAGCATCTTTTAATTCAGCAAAAGAAGCTTTTCCCATAATTCTTTTACTCATTAATCTGCCAGCTAAAACCACCTCTTTTCCTTCCTGAAAATTGTCTTTAACTTCTTTTGATTGCGTGTTTACAGGAAAAAGTGCAGCAGGAAAAGGGTTTATTCCTAAAGCTCTTAATTTAACCAACGCCTCTCTTCTAATGGTTTCTTGTTCTGATAATTGAATATTCATTGTTGAATTTTTTATAGATTGCGAAATTACTAAAGAAAAAGAATTATACTAAATGCTCTACAAATAATATTCCTAAGGGTCTGTAATGAAATAAAGTGTACAGAATAGGCACGGCAGCCAGCCAGTGGCTGGATGAGCGAGGTGGTGTGTCTGTATTTTGTTTGCTTATAAGGCGAAGAACACAGACATAGCAACGCTATGGCGAGTATTTTCAACGCAATTAGCGAGCAAAAGAGCAAGGCTAAATGTATAGTTTATTTCATTACAGACCCTAAGTTCAATTAGAAAATGCGACAAAAGTTGAGAATAACTTTTAACGCTCTAAATAAAAAAAGCTCTTGATTGTTGAATCAAGAGCCATAATTTACTAAATTGATGGTTTTAAAAGAGAGAATATACTATTCTTTATTTTGCGTAGTTAACAGCTCTTTTTTCTCTAATAACAGTTACTTTAACTTGACCTGGATACGTCATTTCTGTTTGAATTTTTTGTGCTAATTCAAAAGAAATTGTGTCTGCTTGGGCATCTGAAACTTTCCCACTTTCTACTATAACTCTTAATTCTCTTCCTGCTTGAATTGCGTAAGCTTGTTCAACACCTGGGTAGGTCATTCCAATATTTTCAAGTTCCTTAATTCGTTTTATATAAGACTCCATCACTTCTCGTCTTGCTCCTGGTCTTGCTCCTGAAATGGCATCACAAACCTGAACAATTGGTGAAATTAATGTTGTCATTTCTATTTCATCATGGTGAGCTCCTATAGCATTACAGATATCTGGTTTTTCGTTGTATTTTTCAGCGATTTTCATACCTAGAATAGCATGTGGTAATTCTGGATCTTCATCAGGTACTTTACCAATATCATGAAGCAACCCTGCTCGTTTGGCAAGTTTAGCGTTTAATCCTAACTCAGATGCCATTGTTGCACAAAGGTTAGCTACTTCGCGTGAATGTTGAAGTAAGTTCTGACCATAAGAAGAACGATATTTCATTCTTCCTACCATACGAATAAGTTCTGGATGTAATCCATGAATACCTAAATCAATTGTTGTTCTTTTTCCAATCTCTACAATTTCATCTTCAATTTGTTTTTGTGTTTTCTTTACTACTTCTTCAATCCTTGCGGGGTGAATTCTTCCGTCAGTTACTAATTGATGTAAGGATAATCGAGCAACTTCTCTTCTAACAGGGTCGAAACAAGATAGTACTATTGCTTCTGGAGTATCATCTACAATAATTTCAACACCAGTTGCTGCTTCTAACGCTCTTATATTTCTTCCTTCACGCCCAATTATTCGCCCTTTTACTTCATCACTTTCTATATTAAAGATTGAAACTGAATTTTCTACAGCTTGTTCGGTTGCAACTCGTTGAATAGTTTGTACAACAATTTTTCTAGCCTCTTTATTTGCGTTTATTTTTGCTTCTTCCACAATGTTTTGGATGTGAGAGAGGGCGTTGGTTTTTGCTTCTTCTTTTAGAGCTTCAACTAATTGTGCTTTTGCGTCTTCAGCTGTAATTCCAGCAATTTTTTCAAGGCTTTCTACTTGCTTCCTGTGTGCTTTTTCTAACTCTTCTTCTTTTGTTGATACGATGAGTAATTGGTGTGATAAGTTTGTTTTAATTTTTTCTACATCTATTTCTTTTCTCTTAACTTCTTCTAATTCTTTTGAAGCAGCATCACTTTTTTGTTTTGCACTGTTTTCTAGGCTAGCAATCTTCCTATTTCTTTCGTTTATTGTTTTTTCGTGTTCTTCTTTTAGTTGTAAAAATTTTTCTTTTGCTTGCAAGAGTTTTTCTTTTCTTTGAACTTCTGCTTCGGCTTTTGCATCTTCGATAAGTTGCTTGTTTTTTGATTCGATTCCTTTTTTCAGGAAAGCTATTGCAAGAATGATGGCAGCTACTGCACCTATCAATACTCCAATAATAATACTTACTACGTCCATTTTTTATAATTTTTTTAAACTAGTGATTAATAATCCCATAAATGGAGGAGTATAAACATAACGACACTTTATTTTTAGGGCATAAAAAAACCCGCACAAATTTGGCTTGGATAAACCCAATAAAAAATATAAATAAAACTGCCAAGTACGCTCAAACTTCCCACGTTCACAAAAAGTGAATACCCAAAAAAGGGGTTACAAGGGGCCTGTTTTCGTTTACTTATGAGCAAAGTCTTAAATAAGTGAGACGTTAGTTTATCAAACGAAATAAATTTGCACGGGAATTTTAAAATTAGTTATTAGAACTAATTATTTTCTCGATAAATTGTGTTGCTTTTATTTTAAAGAACGCTATAGCTGTTGACTGATGAGTTCATCAATCTTAATTAAATTCTCTTCAACACCAGCATCATTAACTATGCCTTTGTTTTTTAATTCTAAGTTGTCTGTTGCTAACTGAAGAGCAACCATTGCTAAAAGGTCTTGTTTGTCGTGAACGGCATACAATTTTTCATATTCAATTATAGAAGCATTAATTTTATCAGCAGCCTTTCTAATTCGCTCTTCTTCACTAACTTCAATTGTTAAAGGATAAACCCTATTCGCAATTTTTATTTTTATGGACAACTCTTCCATTAAGAGTATTTTAATTTATTGGCTAATTTTAGCAATACATTTATCTATTTCCCGTACCATTTCGTTAATTTTCAACTTCACATCTTTGGTACTTTCATTTCCAACTCCTTTAGCTAGTTTTAATAAGGTTAATTTATTTTCAACTGCTTCAATTTGTTGGCTTTTTTGAGCTAATTCTTCTTTTAATTTTAAAATTTCTTCCGAAAGTGTATTGTTTTTAAGTAAAATTGATTGATGTTTTTCAATCAATTTTTCGGTCTTTTTTCTAAGACTGCTTACCAAAACGGATAAGTCTTTCATTTTTCTGTTTAAAAATCAATTAAAAAAATTAATTCTGGACAAATGTAATTTTTTTACACTAAATTTTGTGGATAATCTTATTAATTTTTTTTTAACAACCCAAAATTGATGGTTAGTTTTGGCATTAAAGGAAAAATTAACCAACTAGCGTTTATTATAATAGTACTTTAAGAATTAAAAAATGGATATAAAGAAAGTTTTTATTTTAGGTGTTAGTTTGATTAATATGCTATTTTTAATAGCTCAAGATAGCTTACCTCTGAATTATTTTAGGTCGCCATTGGATATTTCGCTTTATCTTTCTGGAAATTTTGGTGAATTACGTTCCAATCATTTTCATTCTGGATTAGATATAAAAACTCAGGGGGTGGAAGGTCAAAAAGTTTATGCTGTTGCTGATGGTTTTGTTTCTCGCATTCGGATTTCTCCTTATGGTTATGGCAATGCCATTTATATTGATCATCCGAATGGATATACTTCGGTGTATGCACATCTTCAAAAATATGAAGGGAAAATAGCAGAAGAAATTAAAAAATATCAATACGAAAATAAAACTTGGGAAATGGATTATTATCCGTCCGATACGTTGTTGAAAATTAAAAAAGGGCAACTCATTGCTTTATCAGGAAATTCGGGTAGTTCAGGTGGACCTCATTTGCATTTTGAAATTAGAGAAACAAAATCGGAACATCCTATTAATCCACTTTTATTAGGTTTTGATGTTAAAGATGATGTGCATCCTAACATTAGAAACATTGTTATTTACCCCTTATCCGATTCTAGTTTAGTTAATAATAAAAACATACCTCAACACATTAGAGTTGTTGGGAGTTCTGGAAATCAAAATCTTATTTCTTCTACACTAAATTTTGCTTATGGACCAATTGGAATAGGCATTGATGTAATTGATCAGCTAACAGGTGTTCCGAATAAAAATGGTGTTTATGAAGTTAAACTATTTGTAAATGATGAAGAAATTTTCTATTCAAAAATTAACAAATTTAGTTTTGATGAATCGAGGGCAATAAATGCTTTACTTGATTATAAAGAATATTTAGCTACAAATCAACGCATTCAACGGAGTTTTATATTAGAAAATAATCCGCTTTCTATTTATAAAAACAACAAAAACAAAGGGGTTTTCTTTGTTGATTATGATAAAATTTATACCATTAAATATGAAATTTACGATGTGCATCAAAACAAAACTACGCTTTCGTTTCAGATAGCAGGAATGAAAAACCGCATCACACCTTTTGTTGAAAACTCAATAAAAATGGATACTTTATTGAGTTATTCCGATAGTAATTTTTATGAAAACAAGTTTGTTCAATTGAGTATCCCTAAAAATGCACTTTATGAAAACTTACCTTTTCAATTCAGTGTTTTAGATACAATGTATGGAGCAATAACACCAACGTATCAACTCCATAAAGAAAATGTTCCGTTACATTATCCCATAACTGTTGCAATAAAAGTAGGAAGATTAGCTGAAAATTTAAGACAAAAAGCGGTTATCATAAACATTGATGGTAATAAAAAATACTATTCAAAAGGAGGAGAATGGAGAAACAATTATTTAGTAGCTCAATCTAAAACTTTTGGTGGTTTTGCCGTAATGCTTGACACAATTCCTCCGAAAATAACTCCAATTAGTATTTATCCAAACAAAATAATGACCAACCAAAAAGCCATTCAATTTAGTATTGCGGATAATCTTAGTGGTATAAAAACTTACAATGCTTATATAGACGAGAAATGGGTGCTTATGGAATTTGATGGTAAAACATCAAAGCTTACTTATTATTTTGATGGCGTTGCAAAAGGAAACCACATTTTTAAGCTAGAAGTTACTGACGCTGTTGGAAACAAGCAAAGTACTGAAATTCCATTTATACGTTAATAGATATTAGTAAAAAGTATATTAGCCAATTCAATAAAACTGGAACTGTTGTAAAAACTAATAATTTCACTACTTTTGCAATCCAATTTTATGAAAATGGACAAAATAACAGTAAAAGATAAAATTTTCAAACCTTACATTTCGGATAAAGAAATACAAGAATCCATAACTATAGTTGCTGAAAAAATAAATCATGATTATAGGGGGAAATCACCTATTTTTATTGGTATATTAAATGGTTCATTTATGTTTATGAGCGATTTACTCAAAAAAATTGATTTACAATGTACGGTTTCATTTGTAAAACTAGCTTCCTATGAGGGAACAGCAACAACAGGAAAAGTAAATGAGTTAATTGGATTAAATGAAGATATAGAAGGGCAAGATATTATTTTAGTAGAAGATATAGTTGACACAGGAAATACATTGATAAAATTATATGAAATACTAGAAGAAAAAAAAGTAACTAGTATAAAAATAGCTTCTTTATTATTTAAGCCAGGAGCTTACAAAAAATCACATTCAATTGATTATGTTGGGAAAGAAATTCCAAATGCTTTTGTAATAGGATATGGATTAGATTATGATGGTTTGGGAAGAAACCTAAGCTCTATTTATGTGTTAGATGAAAATTAGTCAAAAATTTATAAAACAAGAATTATGTTAAACATTGTATTATTTGGTCCTCCAGGTGCAGGAAAAGGAACACAAGCAGTAAAGTTGGTTAACAAGTATAACTTAGTACATTTATCAACAGGAGATATTTTTAGAGCAAACATTAAAGGCGAAACAGCATTAGGAAAACTTGCAAAAAGCTATATGGATAAAGGCAATTTAGTCCCCGACCAAGTTACAATCAGTATGCTCGAAGCAGAAGTTGATAAAAATCCGAAAGCAAACGGATTTATTTTTGATGGATTTCCAAGAACAACACCGCAAGCAGAAGCGTTGGATAAATTTTTATCCTCAAAAAACACAACAATAACAAAAATGTTGGCATTGGATGTTGAAAATGATGAATTAATTAAACGCTTGTTGGAAAGAGGAAAAGATAGCGGAAGAGCTGATGATTTAGACACAGCCATTATTGCCAACAGAATTAAAGTATATAACGAACAAACTGCTGTGGTAGCTGATTTTTATGCTGCTCAAAATAAGTTTGAAAAAATTTATGGTGTTGGTAGCGTTGAAGAAATTTTCAACCGCTTGTGTAAAGCCATTGATAAACAAATAGTTAGTAATTAGGAGTTAGTAGTTAGTGTCATTCTTTATTTCATCCCGAAAGCTCCCGATAGTTATCGGAACGGGATGAAATGAAGCCCCCCTAATCCCTAATCCCTAATTCCTAACACCTAACACCTATCTTTTATGTCTAATTCCAATTTTATTGATTACGTTAAAATCCATTGTCGATCAGGCAAAGGTGGGGCTGGTTCACGACATTTTCGTAGAGAAAAATATGAGCCAAAAGGAGGACCTGATGGTGGTGATGGAGGAAGAGGTGGACACGTAATGGTGCGTGGCGACAAAAATTTATGGACTTTATTACATTTAAAACACAAACGACACATTAAGGCAGAACATGGTGTTGGCGGAAGTAAATCAAGAAGCACAGGAGCAGAAGGGGCAGATGCTTATGTAAATGTGCCTTTAGGAACAATAGCTAAAGATGCAGAAACAGGAGAAGTACTTTTTGAAATAACACAAGATGGTGAAGAACAAATTTTAGTGAAAGGAGGAAGAGGTGGACAAGGAAATGCACATTTTAAATCCTCAACAAATCAAGCTCCAAGGTTTGCTCAACCAGGAGAAGATGGAAGTGAAGAATGGAAAGTTTTAGAACTAAAAGTGTTGGCTGATGTTGGTTTAGTTGGGTTTCCAAATGCTGGAAAATCTACTTTACTATCTGTTTTAAGTGCTGCAAAACCAGAAATAGCTAATTATCCCTTTACAACACTTGTTCCTAACTTAGGAATGGTTGCTTATAGAGATTATCGTTCTTTTGTAATGGCTGATATCCCTGGTATTATTGAAGGTGCTCATGAAGGAAAAGGTCTAGGAATAAGATTTCTTAGACACATCGAAAGAAACGCTGTATTGCTGTTTATGATTCCTGCTGACAGTAAAAACATCAATGAAGAATATGATATTTTATTGAATGAATTAAAAGCTTATAATCCTGAACTGTTAGACAAAGAAAGGGTTTTAGCTATCTCTAAATCTGATATGTTAGATGATGAATTAAAAACAGAAATTTTAAAAGATATGCCAAAAGTACCTCATTTATTCATTTCTTCAGTAGCTCAACAAGGGTTAGACGAATTAAAAGATATGCTTTGGGAAATTATCAATAAACAAATTGACTAGAGTCTGTCTGTAAAGTCGAGAGTTTGGTTTATAATGTTCGAGATTGAGGTTTCGATGACTTGAGAATCAGGAGTGTACTAAAGTACATGACTGATTTGAAAGTCGAGAATAACGAAGATATCGGACATTATGGACAAACTCTAATTAGTTGTTCTATTCATTTGCAAAAATAGTAATTGCAATTTTTCCTGATGAAGCATTTGCTATATCTACCTCAACGGTTCTACTTTTGTCTTGATTTATCCAACGAAGAAGGTAATTATCTTCCTTAAAATTTATAAATGATTTTTGTTCATCAACATATTGTTTAAATTGATTTATAGCAGAATTAGCGTCATCAATATTCTCATAATCAATATCCAACCCTATCTCAAAACATCCTTTTTCGTCAAATAAATAAGTACTATTAATAGTTATATTTGTATTAGAAACGTAAGAATATTTTAAAAAAACATCATCTTCACCAACTAAGTTATCGCTAAATCCTTCCTTTCTAATTTGTTTTTTTGATGCATTAATTTTTGATAAATAATCTTGCTCCATTAAATAATTATAAAGTATCATTTTTTCTTTACTATCAGTATTTTCACAGCTTAAACTTATAAGCACAGTTAGCATTAAAAAAAATATTTTTTTCATCTGTTTATATTTATTGTATTAATTTGGTCAGATGGAAGTCGCCTATAATCATCTTCCTGTGTGTTATAATTTTTAACATGGCTCGTTTCATGTTTTAATGATTCTTTTTTTTTTAGGGTTAAAAGTAATCCTTATTTAGCAAATTTTAATTCTTAGGGCTTGGGATAAAAAAAAATTAATTTACCATTAAATTCTTTTGCCAAACATAAAGATTTTCCGACCTTTACATCTAATTTAATGTTGAAAAAATAATGAAAAAATTAATTTTAACTGCCTTATTATCTGCAGCCACACTATTTTCAGGATTTACCCAAAACGTAGATTTCGATAAAAAGAATTTTTCCTCCAATAAAGATGGATTTAAAACTGCTCTAAACGATTTAAACACAGGTAATTTTCATTACATGACTCATGTTTATTCTCAAGCACTTACTTTCTTTGAAAAAGCACAAAATTTCAATCCTAAAAATGCCGAATTAAATGCAAAAATAGCCGATTGTTATTTCCACACAGGCGAAACAGAAAAAGCAAAAATGCAATTAGAAGAAGCTTTTAAATTAGATGCTTCTATTGATGGATATTTCACTTACCTGAAAGCACAAATAGCTCAGGCAGGAAATAATTTTGATGAAGCAATAAAACTATATAGGGCTTCGAAAACTAAAGGATCTTCCATCCGACCAGAAGCAATGACAACTATTGACAAAAAAATAAAAGAATGTGGTGTTGGAAAAAAACTGATTGAAACACCAATTAATGTAGAAATTGTAAATGTTGGAACTGCTGTTAATACCTCCAATCAAGAATATGTTCCTGTTATTACTGCCGATGAATCTGAAATTTTTTTTACTTCAAGAAGAAGCGATACCGAAGGCGGAGGTAGAGATGCTCAAATTGATGATTATTATGAAGATATTTATTACAGCTCAAAAGACGAAAAAGGAGAATGGCAACCTGCTGTAAATATCGGAATTCCAATTAATAGTGTATTCCATGATGCCACAGTTGGTTTATCTATTGATGGGCAAAAATTATTTATCTATAGAGATAATAAAAAAGGCATAGGCAACATTTATGTAACTGAAAAAAAAGGAAATGAATGGACAATCCCTGAAGAATTACCATCACCCATAACATCAAAAAGCCAAGAAACATCAGCAAGTTATGATTATACTGGAAAAACCATCTATTTTGTAAGTGATAGACCTGGAGGTAAAGGAGGAAAAGACATTTATAAATCCACTCAAAACAAAGATGGAAAATGGGGTGATGCCGAAAATTTAGGCTCGATGGTAAATACAGAATTTGATGAAGATGCTATTTTTCTTCATCCTGATGGAAAAACATTGTATTTCAGTTCAAACGGAAACAATTCTATGGGTGGATTTGATATTTTTAAAAGCACCTTAGAAAAAGGGAAATGGAGCAAGCCAGTTAATTTAGGTTATCCTATAAATTCGGCTGGCGATGATGTATTTTTTGTGCTTTCGGCAAATGGTGAGCATGGCTATTATGCTTCAGAAAAAACAGGAGGTGAAGGAAAAAAAGACATTTACAAAATTGTGTTTTTAGATGAAATAAAAAATAATAGTCGTCCGAAATTAACTTTATTGAAAGGAATTGTTTTTGATAATAAAACTAAAAAACCATTGAGTGCATTGATTGAAATTTTTGATAATAATAAGAATGAATTGGTTTCTTCTTATGAATCAAACAGTGCAACTGGGAAATATATGGTTTCGTTACCGGCAGGACATGATTACGGAATTAGCGTAAAAAAAGAAGGCTATTTATTTTATTCTGAGAACATTAATATTCCAGATACAGCTGCATTCCAAGAAATTGAGAAAAACATTGGTTTAGACAAAATTGAAACTGGAAAAAAAGTTGTTTTAGCTAATATTTTTTATGACTATAATAAAGCAAGTCTTAGGTCTTCCTCATTTAATGAATTGGATAAAGTTGTTGAATTACTAAATCAAAATTCAAAAGTAAAAGTAGAATTGGCAGCTCATACAGATTCTCGTGGAGGAGATGCTTACAATTTAAAATTATCGCAAGAAAGGGCTCAATCGTGTGTAGATTATTTAACTTCTAAAGGAATTAATCGCTCACGTTTAATTGCTAAAGGTTATGGAGAATCTCAACCGTTAATAAAAGAAGAAGTGATTAACAAAATGGCAACTGAGCAAGAAAAAGAAGCTGCTCATCAACAAAACAGGCGTTCTGAATTTAAGATTTTAGAGAATTAATTGATGACTTTATCTTTAAACCTCCATTTAAACCTCCATTTAAACCTCCATTTAAACCTCCAAGGTTTTTAAAACCTTGGAGGTTTGTAAGGTTTTAAAAACCTTGGAGGTTTGTAAGGTTTTAAAAACCTTGGAGGTTTGTAAGGTTTTAAAAATCTTGGAGGTTTGTATTATAAGTTTATTTAGGGTTTGCTGAGAAAGTCATTTTAATTACTTAATTAACACTTATTCAGTTAATTATGTTAATAACTTGAGGGTATTAAACTGGGGTAAATGCAAGGTTTTCTTTAATTTTAAAGAAAAAA
>JAHYJH010000080.1 GCA_019429185.1 Vicingaceae bacterium | reverse complement strand
TGTGTTTTCATCTTTATTTTTTTGACAAAAATACATATTGCAATTTAATATATTATCCTGATTGTCAAATTGTTATTAACATTTTGAAAGTTGTTATTAACGGTAATTTAATTAATAGAAGTCCCCTTAAGTATTTGTTTTAAAATACAAATATTGATTTGGTATAAATCAAAAAAAATCTGCCTAATTAGACAGGTTTTTTTGTTAAAGAAATTGTTACTCCTATATAACTAATTGTAATTAATTGAATATCAATATTTTTTTTACCACATATTTTAGTTATTTATTTTGAGCTTGGAATTTTTCCATTCCCGCTGACTACTCAGCTAACTATTTTTTCTCTTTGCCACAGATTACACTAATTTTCACAGATTTTTTTCACAGATTTGATTAAATGTTCACAAAATAAACGCTTTTAGCGTTTATTAATCTGTGTAAATTAGTGTAATCTGTGGCAAAACGAGCAGCTGAGTAGTAACAAGAAATTTAGTTCAATCTTAATTTTTTATTATTCTAGCTGTATAATTTCCTTCTTTAGAAACTATTTTCACAAAATAAATTCCATTCGATTGGTTGCTGATATCTATTTTTAAAATATTTTTTCCTTGTTGAATTTGATAACTATCAATTCGCACAACATTACCTAATACATCAATTATTGTAACATCTGTTTGTTGATTAGATGCTGATAAAAACTCAATAGAAACATTTCCTGTTGTAGGATTTGGATAAACATCAACATTTTCTATTACTTTGTTTTCTTTGATGCCTATTGGTAACTGTGTGAACAGAATATTGTCAATATATGCATTATCACCTTCACTTCCTAAAATTGCCAAAGGATCAGCCGATTGTCTAAATCCCATTCTCGATTCAAAAACTACTTCCAATTGTGTTCCTGCATAAGTACTTAAATTCAGTGCCTTTGTTACAAAAGGATCGTTCTTTTCTGTCATTGGATTATATGTTCCACTTACTTGGTTTCCGTTCACTACAACTCTTAAACTACTTGCTTGAGGAATAGGTTGTCCAAATTGTAAGTTATACACCATAGACATGGTTTGTCTTAAATCAAATTGCATATACACATCCGACCAAGAGGAAGCATCTACACAAAATTTAGCGAAAGCGGCAAATTCCAAATTACGACTCCAAAAATTTGCTGTATCCAAATCAGGAATAATACCTGAATTTAGAGGGTCTCCTCCTGTTAATCGTAAGGCATAATTTCCTGTCGAAGCTGATGCATTAGAGATACTTGCGTTAGATTCAATATTTTGTGTTAAAATTACAGAATCCAATGCAGCATTATTTGACTCAAAAGTAAGTGTATCAGTGTTCGATAAAGGGTAAGGATGTTTGATTGAAGTTCCCGACAAGGTATCATTCGTGTTCATATTATCTAAACTGTAAGCTGTCCAAGCATCTAGTAAATGCGTACCATTTGCACTTAAATCAACAGGAGAAGTAAACGTATAATATAACGTATCTTGAGGAAATAAAGTAATTGGGAGTGAAATGGTTTCATTTACAATACTACCCCCATTCAGTTGGTATGCTACATCTACATTTGTACCTGAAGGTAGCGAATCACATCCTAAAAATTGTATAGCAACATTCACACTTTCTGCATTTGTAAGATGGCATCCAGCGGTTGGAGCAATTACATCAACAAGAGCAACATCTACATTTTGTTGGATTTTATGCTCTACTTGCATATTTAAAATACTATCATTTGAAGCTTGTGGGTCTAAATTGTAGTCTATCCATGTACTAACGGTATGCATTCCAACGGTAGATAAATCGGCAGTAGCAGTAAACGTATATGTTAACGTATCACCTCCATTCAAATTAGTTGTTAATGTAACGATTTCGTTAATAATTGCTCCACCATCAATTTGAAAAGCAACAGGAATATTGTCTCCAGCTAATAAATTTACAGAACAACCATTGTTTCTAATTTGAATAACAACATCTTCAGCATTAGATAAATTACAAGCAGTTGCAGGAGATTCAATGTTTATTAATGCTAAATCATAATCTTGAATAGGAAACCCAACGCCAACTGCAGCCCAAGCTTTAGATGTTTCAATAACTGCATTTGAACAAGTTCCGTATAAATCTGCGGCAGCTTGTAACGCTCCTACCCTGGCATCCCAATATTGAGATGATTGTGTTAAATAAACGGTTAAATTTCGGTAAGCAATTGCTGCTGCTGAGTCTATTCCCAGCCCTGTTACATTATAGGAATCATTATTATCATTGATTCCACTACCTCCAACAGAGAGTAAATAAAACCAATAATTTTGTACGCCTGAATTGGTGTGAACTCCTCCATTGTCAACAGCCGTAAATTCCCAATTTACACCTAAATAAGTATCGGGATCACCCACAGAATTAGGGTCGGACATGGAGCGAAAACCATTTCCGTTAACATCAAAATCTTCTCCAATAAACCAATCTGCATTTATAGAGTCTGCATAAAACTCAACGGCTGTTCCGAAAATATCCGAAAATGATTCATTCAATGCTCCTGATTCATTTTGATACACTAAATTGGCTGCGTATTCAGTAACTCCATGAGCTATTTCATGCCCACCTACATCCAATGAAGTGAGTGCAGTAAAGTTGGTGCCATCTCCATCACCATAAGTCATTCTAACGCCATCCCAAAATGCATTGGCATAATTTACATCATAATGCACATAACTAAAAAGAGTACTTCCTAAATTATCATAACTATCTCTTCCATGGTTGATAAAAAAATAGTCGTATGTCATTTCCGCTGCCCAATGTGCATCGGTTGCTGCTTCATCTTGTTGCGGATTAATGTTATTCCAAATATTATCAGTATCGGTAAAATCTACAGCAGCACCATAATTAGTTCCTTGCAACATATTGTAAGTTTCAATTCCTCCTCCTCGTGCATATTCTCTTAAACAATAAGAAGTTGCTGTTAATGAATCAACTTGTATGGATTGTGTTCCTGAGTATTTCGTTTGAGCAACTCCACTAACTTCCGTTGTATGAATTTTATTTATTTTATGTAGCACTTTTCCTGTTTGTGCATCAACAAAAACATCTTGCTTTGATAGGGGTTTTTTGGCATAAACTTCTATTTTATAAGCCAGTCTATAATTACTGCCAACTTGCGTGAAAAACTTATCAAAATAAACTAATTCAGCAGCAGGAAAGTAAGTGGCATTTACATCTTTCTTAAGTTGTTTCAGTAGTTGTTCTTCCGAAGGGTTTTCCCAAATATATTCTTTAGCTCCTACAAATTTAATTGCGTTTTGTATTGCTGTTTGTGCTGCAACTGAAGGTGTGTTGTTAAAATTTATGGCTTTAACTAAATTTCCATTGGAAGAAACCACTTTTCCATTTTTTTCATGGATTAAATATTGAGCTCCATAAACTTCAATTCCCTTGTATTGTTGTTGGTATTTGAAATGTGTAAATCCTAACTGGTCTGTTTCTCTTTTTAGGTTAATTAACGCATCGTTTTCACTCAACCCTAATTCATTTTTATGGTGTGTTACTATGCTTTGAGCAGTTAGCGGATTATTTTCCTGATAGGTGAAAAAGTTGGCTGTTTTTTTTTCTTTTATAAATGTTGTTAAGGCATTTCGTTGAGCATATAAACTGCCACTAGCAAATAATATTACTGCTAAAATTGTATTTTTTGAGTTCATAAAAAATGTTGTTTGTTAATTGGAAGCTAAAAGTATAAAAATAATACTTCTAATTTCTAAAAACCAAATAGAAAAACAGAAATTCCTTGTATTCCTAGTGCAATAAAATAAGCAGAATATTGTCTATTGGTTTTTTAATTCTTCAATTTTTTCAATCAATTTATACAAAGTTGAACTAGGGTTTTCATATTCAACTAATGCTTTTGCTCTTTTGACTGCATCATCTTTTTTAGAACTGAGTTTTGATTTTAAGTTTTGATCAATTAATCCTTTTTTGTAAGATTTATTTCTATTTCTTAACTCTTTGTAACAATATTCATTATTAACATTTGCAGTTAGATTTTTATAATGCAGTAAAAACCAAAGCTCAATACATGGATTTGAAACAAGTAACTCACAGTTATCAATTTTTGAAAGCCTTTTTATCATTGTTGGAACATCTAAATCATAAACAAGAAAGTTTAAATCTTTCTCGTGAGTTGGCTTGTCCTTTTTATAGTTTTTTATATATTCTTTTGTAATATTATTACCTCCAATTTTTGGGTGAATATGTATAGATGGAATCCTATATAATGACTTTAGTAAATTGATATAAGCCTCTTTTGTTTCTCCTTCACAGAAAACAAACAATGTTGGGTTTATCTTTTTACCTTTTGATTCTTTTCTTCTTCTTGCCATCTAATCATTAATAAGAGCGTGTAAGTTCTCAACTGAATCATCTACAATAGGGATGGAATCGAACCTTCCTTGTAAATAAGCTTTTTCTAAATCCATGGTGTCTCTAAAGTCACTATAATCATAAAGAGAATATAAATCAGACCCTCCATCTTCTTTTTTGTTAACAAACCAAATTTGGTCTTTTCTGAATTTATTTAAATCCAAAAGGTTTGTGTTGTGGGTAGAAAATATTAATTGTGCTTTTGAACTTGCATTAAATATTTCTATAATATAGTCAACTATTTTTGGGTGTAAACTATCTTCAATTTCATCAACAAGTAAGGTTTTATTGTTTTTTACTATATCAATAATTGTTAGCATCATGAAAAACAACTTATTAGTTCCACTTGACTCTTCAGTTATTAAATCAAAGGGGGTATTAGGTGAGGTTCTATGGAAAGTTTTTATTTCAAAACTTTCAATCTCACTATCTTCAAAAAAAGCTTGTTCAGTTTCTAAATTTGCCTTTAAACTCCTACCTTTCTCCTTTTTAAAATTAACTTTAAAGTCAATAATATCACTATCGGCAAATTGTAGAGCTGTTAACAATTGGGTTTTATAAACATTAATTAATGCTTCCAGATTGCTTTTTCCATAATTTGAATGACGTAAAATAAAGTTTTTGTAGAAAAAAATGAAAATATCTTTAGGTATTTTTCTGTCCATTTGACTTGCTCTGGAGATATATAATGTCTTGTTTGATGTATTTTCTGCAACATCAAAAGGTCTTTTTATTACTGATGTTCCAAAAGAATATTTTTCCCTTTTGGTTTTTCCAACTTTTTCATCTCTCTCAAAAACCTTAGCTATTTTACCTTTTGGATAATAATGTAAACTTTCTGTTAATATTTGAGTACGATTTAAGGAAAAAGAATATTCATATTCAATTTCATTTATAACAAATCTTATAAAATAATAAGATGGTTTATTAGAATATCCTTTAAATTTAAATGGTTGAAAATTAAAAACGGTATTCTCATTATGTTTATGAGATTCATATACCATAGCATTACAAAACCTTATTGCCTTTATAATGTTAGATTTTCCAGAAGCATTTGCTCCATAAATAGCTAATGTTTTTAAAACCTCAATATCGTCATAACCAAAAATATTTTTTGATAAGGATTTTGATTTTGCAGTCTTAATATTACCAGCTCTTAAATCTAAAACCACCTCTTCATTAATTGAAAAGAAATTTCTTAATCGGATTTCTAAAACCATTTTATGTCTTTTATTTGTAAAAACTTTACAAATATAGCCATTAAAATCAGTTTTTATGTTGTTTTTTAGTTAAAAAATTATTTTATGCTCTCCACCTGCTAACACGTATTTTAAATTTTTCTACAATAAAATAAGAAACAGGAACAATTACTAGAGTTAAAAATGTGGCAAAGGTTAATCCAAAAATAACAGTCCAAGCCAGTGGACCCCAAAAAATTACGTTATCTCCTCCAACATATACGTTGGCATCCCATTCAGAAAATAATGAAAAGAAATCAATGTTGAGTCCTATTGCTAATGGAATTAACCCAAAAACGGTAGTTATGGCGGTTAATAATACTGGGCGTAAACGGGCTGTTCCTCCTTCAACAATTACATCAAACAAATGATTGATAGGTAATTTTTCTTTTTTAGGAATGCTTAGTTCTTGTTTTTTTCGTTCCACCAAAAGTTCGGTATAATCTAATAAAACTACGCCATTGTTTACCACAATTCCCGCCAATGAAATGATGCCAACCATAGTCAGCATAATAACAAACGTCATATTAAAAATTACCAACCCAAACAACACTCCAATAAAACTAAGTATAATAGCCATCAAAACAATTAAAGGTTTAGAGAACGAATTAAACTGCAATACCAATAAAAACAGGATTAATCCTAATCCAGAAAACAAGGCTGTCATTAAAAAAGACATATTTTTTTCTTGTTCTTCCATTTGTCCAGTAAAATAAAAATCAACTTGTGGAGGCGTTTCAAAATCCGATAACCTTGATTTTACATTTCCTACAATTTCATTTGCATTATATCCTGTTTTAACTGAAGAATAGAGGGTAACCACACGATTCAAATCTCTGTGTTTAATAGCAGTATAAGAGGAGGTATTGTTTGTTGTTATTAATGTAGAAATGGGAATGTCTTTTATTTGCCCATTAGATGGATCTCGAAACACTACACGTTGGTTGTAAAGTGTGTTTGTGTTGTGTTTATACAATTCATCAAAACGCACATATACATCATAATCTTCTCCGTCTTTTTTATAAACACTTGCTTTTTCTCCATACAGAGATCTTCTGAGTTGCGTACCAACCTGCCCAACAGAAACGCCTAATTCACCGGCTTTTTTTCTATCTACGGTTACCTCTGTAACGGGTTTACTTTTGTTTACATCAATTTTAAGTCCCTCAATTCCCGGAATGTTTAATTTATTAATGGCATCTCTTAACTCTTTTGTTGTGCTTATTAGTTCGTTGTAATCTTTCCCTCTAATTTCAATATTAAGTGGATACCCAGCAGGTGGTCCTGCTGCTTCTTTTTCTATTGAAATATTAACTCCTGGATATGACCCAACAGCATCACGAACTTCTTCCATAAATTCCTTGCTGTTTTTTCCTCTTCTCAATTTTGATTCTCTTAGCGAAACAGTTATTTTCCCTTTGTGAGGCATTTCTGCATTAGAACCTCTATCTGTTTGAGGGTTTCCAGCTCCTTCACCAACCTGAGAAATAGCTGATTCTACTAAATAATTATAACCCTCTTTGTCTTTATAATTATTCGCAACAACATATACTTTCTGCTCTATTTCTTTAGTAAGTCGGTTTGTTTTACTGATGTCTGTTCCTTCAGGATATTCAATATAAACAAACACTTGGTTGGGTTCGTTATCTGGAAAAAACTCTACTTTAGGTTGTGCAATTGCAAAAACAACAAACGAAAGAAACAACAAACCGATAGTCCCAAAAAGAAATAGGTATGGCATTTTTCCTTTCAAGGCAAAAGATAAAAATTTTTGATAGCTGTTTTCCATTTTTACCAACAAAACAGATTGAAAATAATCGGCAGCTTTTACCAAAAAGAGTTTATACACCCAAAGTATGATGGATGAAAAAACCATTAATGTTCCTAATCCTTTAAAACTATTTCCAATAAACAAACTAATTACTCCCAAAACAAAAAGAATAGAAGTGGTTTTAATTAAGAATTTTTTTGTCATTTCTTTTTCTTCTGTTTTCATAAAATCAGAAGTAAGCATGGAGTTAATTAATAGTGCAACAAATAGCGATGATCCTAAAACTATGGATAAGGTAATGGGAAATATTTTCATAAAATTTCCCATTATTCCAGGCCAAAAACCAAGTGGAACAAATGCGGCAACTGTTGTGGCTGTTGAAATAATAATAGGTGTTGCTATTTCTCCAATTCCTTGTTTGGCAGCTTTTATTTTGCTCATGTTTTCCTTTTGCATCAACCGAAGCACGTTTTCTACCACCACAATACCATTATCTACCAACATTCCCAATCCTATTACCAATGCAAAAAGCACCATGGTATTTAAGGTGTAACCTATTAAATTCAATATTGTAAATGACATAAACATTGACATAGGAATCGCAAAACCAACAAACAAAGCATTTCTAAATCCTAAAAAGAACATCAACACACCAACTACCAATAAAATTCCAAAAATGATGTTGTTTACCAAATCATTTACTTGATTTATTGTTTTGGTTGATTGGTCATTAGAAGTAGTAATAGTCAAATCTTTAGGTAAGTAATTGGTTTTAGCATCTTCTAAAATAACTTTAATTTTTTCAATGGCTTCTATCATGTTTTTGCCAGAAAGTTTTTTAACATCGAGCATAACCACAGGATTGCCAAAAGATCTGGCATACGTTGTTTTTTCTTTTTCTTTGAAAGCGATTGAAGCAATATCTCTTAAATATACTGCTCCTCGTTCATTTTTTACAACAAATGCATTGAGTTCAACAGCATCTTCAATTTCACCAATCACACGAATGGTTCTTCGTTGCTCATCCATTACCATATTTCCAGCAGAAATGGTTGTATTTCCTCTAGAAATGGTATTGATAACATCATCAAAACTTACTTTTGATGCAGTCATTTTATATACATCTAATGCTATTTCAACTTCTTTTTCTTGAGCACCTCTTATGTCAGCTTGTTTTATTTCAGCTAATAACTCAATTTTTTTTTCTAAATATTCAGCATATTCTTTGAGTTTCTCCACAGGATAATCGCCTGAAATATTAACATTAATAATAGGCATTTCTTCTGCAAGATTCATGTCAAAAACATTCGGTTCTATTTTAGATCCATTGAATGTTGGCCAATCGGAACTTGCTTTTTTAATATCTACTTTGTCTTTTACTTTTGATTTTGCTTCTTCAATAGTATATCTATCGCCAAACTCAACGGTAATAATAGAATAATCTTCTTGAGAAGTAGAGGTTATTTTTATAATATCACTCAAATTTTGCAATTCTTCTTCAATAGGATTGGTAATTAATTTTTCCATATCCTCTGAAGTATTTCCAGGGAAAACAGAACTAACATAAATTTTAGTTTCTTTTACTTCTGGAAAACTTTCTCTAGGCATTGCATAATAAGCCGAAATGCCTGTTATTAATAATATGGCTATCATTAAATAGATGGTCATTTTATTATCAATAGCCCATGATGCAATTGCAAATTCTTTTATTTTTTTTGATTTGGTCATGTTAATTTTATCGTTTTGTTTGTAAGTTTAAACTGATTTTAGAAGTAAGTAATCTATTTGTAGCGGCAGAGCCGCAAAATATTTGTAGAATTCATAGTCGTAACGTGATAAGGTGCGTAGCACCGAAATATTTTAATTATTACTATTTCTATCATCAATAAAATCAAAGACATATTCTTCTTTGAATTCTATGTCATTTTTACGTAGCATCTCCAAATATTCTAATCTAAAGGATTTCTTCTTATGGTGTTGCTCTTGTGATAATATGTACTTAACAACAGTGTTTAATTGGGAACGAGAATGTGAAAAAGCTCCATATCCTTTTTGCCACTCAAATTTGAATTTTGTCAATCTTTTTGTTTTAATCCACTCATTACTGGAAGTTTTTATATTTTCTACTAAATCAGGAATCAATTGATTTACATTATAACCAATAAAAATATGGATATGATCTGGCATTGTTCCAATGGCCAATAATTTATGCTTATGGTTTTGGATAATTCCTGTAATGTACTTTTCAAGATCAGTTTTCCATTCTTTTTTTATAAGTGCATCTCTGTTTTTAACTGCAAATACAAAATGGATGTAAAGTTGAGTGTAAGTGTTTGCCATAATAAAATATTTCGGTGCTACGCACCTTTTTTGGTATGATGTTTATTTTTCTACAAATATTTTGCGGCTCTGCCGCTATAAAAATCCTAATATTAATTTTATACTACAGTTGTAATTGTTAATTAAGAATGATATTCTAAAATCAGTTTTAACTTACTTTTTTTACTTCTTATATCCACCCTTAATCAACACTTGTTCGTTTTCCTTAACCGTTTTAGCTCCTTCATTAATTATGATTTCACCACTTGTAATTCCATCAATAATTTCTGAAACGCCATGTTGAGATTTACCTATTTTAACAATTTTTTTCTGAGCATAAGTGCTATTTTTATCTCCATTTTTTATGGTATAAACATAATATTCTCCCTCTGCATTTTCAGAAATTACACGTTGTGGTAACACTAAAGCGTTCTCATTGATATAATCAGTAATGTTAAGTATTGCCGTCATGTTTGGTTTTATTTGCTGTTGCTCATTAGGTATTGCAACCTCCACCTTAAATGTTCTATTGTTCGGATTAATATAATTTGCAATTTGTCTGATTGTTGATTTTACAGTATCATTTAGCACTGGAAAATAGACATTTACTGTTGCATTTTTCTTGATATTACTGATATAATTTTCAGGAATTTCGGCCTCAACATATACATTTGAAAGGTTAATTAATCGAAACAACTGATGCATTCCTGGCGAAACAACCTGACCTTGATCAGAAATAACATCATCAATAACCCCACTAAAAGGTGCTGAAACTGTTGTTTTTGCTAGTTGTTGTTTCATTTGATTTACTGCTTTTTGCTGTGCTTCAAAATTGGTTTTTGCTTGTAGAAACTGAATCTCCGAACCAATTTTATCTTTCCACAGTCTTTCCTGACGTTCAAAAGTGGTTTTTGCTAAAGCCAACTGTGTTTCCATTTGAGAAAGTTGTTGATTTAAGCCTCCATCATCAATTTTTGCTAAAGTTTCGCCTTTTTGCACCAACTGACCTTCTTTCACAAAAATCTGTGTCAACACACCTCCATATTCAGGATAGATAATAATGTTTTCTTTGGTTTGAACACTTCCCTGAATTTCAACAAAATGATTGAACAACGTAGTTTCCGCTTTCAATGTAGTTACCATTGCTAAAGACAATGAAGAATCTAATTCAGCAATAGCCTTGTCGAGTAATTCTATTTCATCTAAAAGCGTATGTTGTTTGTTTATAAGCTCCACTTTTTTTGCGTTAATCACTTCAAGATTGTTTGTGGCTATAATTTCTTCTATGGATTTTTCTCCACCTCCACAAGAAATTAATACTGTGGCTATACTGATGATAATTAAATTTTTGTGCTTATTCATAATTTTTTGATTAACAATGGTTTGTTGTTGATTTTACTTTTGTCCGTAAGATTTATCCCAAGTTGCTTTGGCATTTAATAAATCTAATGTTGATTTAATAAAACTACCTTCGGCATTTAGCAATTGATTTTGTGCTTGCGTAAGTTCTAAACTCGAAGCAAGTCCTTCGTTGTATTTTTTTACTGTTTTATCATATATTTTTTTAGCTAAATCCAAATTATCTTTCTGATTTTCATACGTTTCTTTGGCTGTGTCAAAATTTGATGCTGCTAATTCCGATTGATATTTTAGCGTTTGTTCAACTTCTTTAGAAGTGTTTTCCATCTTTTCAACTTCAATTTTTGCTTGAGCTACTTTTGATAATCTGCTACCACTTGACAAAATTGGTACTCTTAATGTTGCACCAACAATGGTTGTCGGAAACCATCTTCCACCATTAAATACATCAAATTTATTGCTATAATTTTGTTGTTGATGACTAAAAAATGCTGAAAGGGAGGGTAGGAATGTATATTTTTCTTTTCGTAAATTCAGTTGTGAAAGTTGCATATTTGTGGTTACTAACTGAAAATCGATATGATTCTCTTTGTTAAATTCTTGTTTTTGAATAGAAACCATTTCATTTTCAACAAGTAAGTATAAATTTTCCGTTAATTTAGTGGGAATGTTAATATCTATTCCCAACTGAAGATTGAGTAATTTTTTAGCAAAATCTCGTTGTCCTTCAGCTATGCCTAACGAAGTTTTCAATGCATTTACATTTAATTCTAATTGATCTACATTTTGTTCTTCTGTCAATCCTTCGTTATAAAGAGCTTTTGTTTCTTTTAAAATACGTTCAGCAGCATCAAGCGATTGGCTTAATACGTTGGCGTTTTCTATCGTTGCCAACACCGTGTAATAAGATTGAGAAACAGCTTCTTTCAATTCAATTTCTGTTTTAATTTGAGAATGGATGGATAAATTTTTATAGGTTTTTGCGGCTTGTAACCCCACAATATAAGAACCATCAAAAAGCAATTGAGAAGCCTGAACTCCAACGGAATTATTATAATTTAACCCAAATTGAAAGGTTGTAAATTCACCTTCAGGAGCGGCAGGATTAAATGCATTAGCCAACGCAACTTGTGTAGGAATATCAATAAATCGTTGAATTTGCCCTTGAGCATCAACTTGAGGCAACCCTATGGCTGTTGTTTCCCAAACTTTCTTTTTAGCAATTTCTATGTCCTTTAGTGCATTTTGATTTTGATAATTATGTTGAATGGCATATTCTTGGGCTTCCTTTAAAGAAAAGGAAAGGGTATCTTGAGCTTTGCTACCAATAGAAACTAGTATAACCAATAAAGCGGTTAGAAAATACGTATTCATAATTAAAATTTTTGATTTGTTTGTGCTAATTTTTCTTTTAAATATTCTATTCCTTTTTTGCTGGCAATACCTCTGATGTGGTAACGAGCCATTTCTAAATGCAATGTTCGATAATCGAAATCCATGTGAGGAAAAAGATCTGTATCGAATATTTTATTTACTATCACAACATATAAGTTAGCAATAATTACAGGATTAACATTTTCTCTGTAAAGCCCCTCTTTTATGCCTTTTTCAATGTTTTCTTTCACAATAGTTGAAACAAAACACGTTTTGTGGTCTTCTATTATTTTCCATGCTTCAGGATAAAATTTTTGTAAATCATACATCACAGCAGGTTGGATACTTTGAAGTTTTTCACTCATTTTTTGGTTAATATCCAACAACTCATCTATTGCGTTTTCTTTGTCAACACAGCAAAGAGAGGTAATTAAACATTCTTCGTTTTTAATATGTAGGCTTACCGCTTTGTTTACTAAATCTTTTTTATCAGAAACATAGAGGTAAATTGTTTTTTTTGAGATTCCTAAATGAGATGCAATATCATCCATAGTTAGGCTTTTTACACCGTATTTCATAAAAAGTGCTGTGCAAGCCATTAACAGTTCGTTTTCTTTTTCCAACAGTTCCATGGCGACAAAAGTAGAAATAGTTTTAATATTGGAAACGAAAAACGTGTAAAATGTTTCCTACTAAAATAATAGAGTATTAATTATAAGTTAATTAAAATTATTTTGGGGGTGTTTATAATTTATAAATTTTTCTACCACAGAGAGGCACAGCGGACATGGAGAAGCTCAACTTCTAAGTACTCAAGGCACTTCTAAATACTTTTTTCTACCACAGAGGCACAGAGAACACGGAGATTTAATTTCTAAGTAACTCCCAACTCCTAACCCCTAAGTACTCCTATATATTTATAAGTACTTACATAGGTTACTTCCCTAAAATTAAAACAGGCGTACCTTCATCTATCAAATCATACAATTCCATTACATCAGCGTTTTTCATTCTTATACAACCATGAGAAACAGGTTCTCCTATATATCCTTCTTCTGGTGTTCCATGAATGTAAATAAAACGATTGTAAGTATCAATATTCCTTCCTTTGTTTATACCAACTTCTTCTCCATCAAGCCATAAAATACGCGTTGTAACATAATCGCCATCTGCCTTGGTTTTATCTTCATAAATAGTTGCCATACTTCCATTATAAACCCGGGCTTCCAAAATTCCACCCAAAGGAACATGATCTCCTATTTTTCTTTTAACATTGTGCAAACCTATAGGTGTTTTTAAACTGTGTAATTCATTGCCGACCCCTTTTTTAGCTGTTGAAACGCTATATTTTTTGATTATGGAATCTTTTTCAATTAAATACATTTGTTGCTGTTGAATAGAAACAAATAAAAAAGAGCTAAAATCTTTATCAGGGTATTTTAGATTCAAATATTCAGAAAGAAACGCACCTAAGTCAAAAGTAGATTCCGTTTCTTCAGGCTCGGGAATTTCTACGTGTTTTTCTGCTTTTTGAACAGGCTCAACAATTTTTTTGGACGATTTACAGGAAAATAACCCTACTAACAAAATCAGTAGTATTTTATCAAGTTTTATTTTTAATTGAGAAGCAAACATGAAAAACAAAAATAGAAATTTACTTATTTTGTTACTACTCAACCGCTTATTTTTTTTCTCTTTGCCACTGATTACGCAGATTCACACAGATTTTTTTTCACAGATTTTTCAAAGAAAAATCAAATCTGCGTATGTAATCTGTGAAAATTTATCAACAGTTTATCTATTTTTTCAAGATGTGTTGATGCTACTTCGTGGTGTGTAATCAGTGGCATTTTTTGTTTTTTATTGTATTTAAACAAGTAATTTAGCGGCTGAGTAGTAACCTTATTTTTATTACTCATTTATTACTCATTTATTACTCATTTTCAGCATTATTTTATAAAAAAGCGAAGGAAACAATGTTTTAAAAGGAATAGACAATAATTCTTTGTTTCCAATATATTGATGTTTTTTGTTGGAAGTAATTGCTTCAACAAATTTTTTAGCAAAAGTTGTAGCTTTCATTCCATAGCGTTGAGCATCACTATTTTCGTTGGTACTGTTTCCATTTCCATCAATGGCATTTAACGAAACATTGGTGTTAATAAACCCTGGAGAAACAAGTAAAACAGTGATGTTGTCTTTTACTAATTCTAAACGCAATGATTCATAAAAACCATATAATGCGTGCTTTGATGCTGCATAAGTAGCTAATTGAGGTAGTCCAAATTTGCCTAAAATACTGGTAACAACAACTATTTTTCCTTTTTTCTGTTGTTGCATAATGGGTAAAACAGCTTTTGTAAGAGCAACATTTCCAAAATAGTTAATGTCCATAATTTTCTTTTCCACCATTTCGGAAGTTGCTAATACTTCGCTTTTTTGACTTATTCCACCATTGTTTATTAGAATGTCAATCCCATTAAATTTAGCAATAGCTTGCTGCACCCAATGGGCTGCTTGAGAATAATGCTCTAAATCAATTGGTAAGATAAGAGAATTTTCGTCTGTTAGATTTGCATTTTTTTGAACTCTAATTAATTCATCTTTTCTTCGAGCAGATAAAATAATTCTACA
Organism: Vicingaceae bacterium; assembly: GCA_019429185.1. Lineage (GTDB taxonomy): Bacteria > Bacteroidota > Bacteroidia > Flavobacteriales_E > Vicingaceae > BRH-c54. The sequence goes on along the minus strand of JAHYJH010000080.1, from coordinate 2,088 downwards.
ATCTTTTTTTGCAAGTTCATATACGGTAGCTTCTCCAATTCCTGATGATGCACCAGTTACCCATACAACTTTGTTAGCTAAATTCATAAGCATATTTTATTTTTATTAATTCGGTTATATGGAATAGCCATGTAAAGTATTCATCGGTGTTGGTGTGCATTTTGTTCATGGCTCGTTTCATCTGTTTATATTTATTGTGTTAAATCGGTCAGATTGAAGTCGCCTATAATCATCTTCCTGTGTGTTATAATTTTTAATATGGCTCGTTTCATAAACGCAAAATTAATAATAAATACCAAGAGAAAATTTGTATGAAATTATTATAAAAACACAACCAGCTATTGTTGTATAATTTTGATTATTAATTCATTAATAATGCATAAAAAAAGAGGTTCTATTTCTTGCTTCATAAGCCTGTAAATTTCACAACAAATAGTAACCTTATGTGTTAAATATACCTACATTTGCCCTTTAATTTTAAAAAAAAGAGTTTAAATTTTTAAATTTTCAAATTATGTCAAACATGTCAAAACACGAAGCAGAAATTAAAGCTTTTATGGATCGGGTAAAAGCAAAATATACTCATGAAGTTGAGTTTATTCAAGCAGTAGAAGAAATAGCAGAATCGGTTATTCCGTTTATCGCTAACCACCCAAAATACATAAAGGCTAAAATTTTAGATAGAATGGTTGAACCCGAAAGAACTATTATTTTTAGAGTTCCTTGGATTGATGATAAAGGAGAAATACAAATCAACACAGGATATCGTGTTCAATTTAATTCAGCAATAGGACCCTATAAAGGAGGGTTGCGTTTTCATCCTTCAGTAAACTTATCTATTCTTAAATTTTTAGGATTTGAACAAACATTTAAAAATGCACTAACTACTTTGCCTATGGGTGGAGGAAAAGGTGGTTCTGATTTTGATTCTAGAGGAAAATCGGACAATGAAGTAATGAAATTTTGTCAATCATTCATGACAGAATTATACAGGCATATTGGCGAAAATACAGATGTTCCAGCAGGAGACATAGGTGTTGGAGCAAGAGAAATAGGTTACTTGTTTGGTCAATATAAAAGATTAACAAGTGATTTTACAGGAGTTTTAACAGGCAAAGGCTTTAATTGGGGTGGCTCTCGATTACGTCCTGAAGCAACTGGTTATGGAGCTGTTTATTTCTTACAATCGATGTTAGCAACAAAAGGAATGGATATTAAAGGAAAAACCATAGCTGTTTCTGGTTTTGGAAATGTAGCTTGGGGAGTTGCTAAGAAAGCTGCCGAACTTGGTGGAAAAGTGGTTACGCTCTCTGGTCCTGATGGATATATTTATGACAAAGATGGTATTTCTGGTAAAAAGATAGAATATATGTTGGAGTTAAGAGCTTTAAATGCAGATATGATTAAACCGTATGCTGAAAAATATAAAGTACCTTATTTTCCAAACAAACGTCCTTGGGAACAAAAAGTGGATATTGCCATGCCTTGTGCTACTCAAAATGAGTTAGACGGTGTAAGTGCTCAACAATTATTAGATAATGGTGTGCAATGTGTTGTTGAAGTTGCTAATATGCCTTCAACACCTGAAGCATATAAATTACTTATAAAAAGTAAAATATTATACTCTCCAGGAAAAGCATCTAATGCTGGTGGTGTAGCTACTTCTTGTTTAGAAATGAGCCAAAATGCAATACATGGTAATTGGTCAGCAAAAAAAGTGGACGAGCGTTTAAAAAGCATTATGGTTTCCATTCACAAGGAATGTGTAAAATATGGTAAAGAAGGCGATTATATTGATTATTTTAAAGGAGCGAACATTGCAGGTTTTGTAAAGGTTGCTGACTCAATGATAGATCAAGGAATAGTATAAAACAATAAAAAATCATTAACAAAAAGGCTCAAGATATTTCTTGAGCTTTTTTTGTTTTGGTTTTGTTGTGAAATTTATACCAAACTCAGGTTAATTAGGGTTTGCTGAGAAAGTCATTTTAATTACTTAATTAACACTTATTCAGTTAATTATGTTAATAACTTGAGGGTATTAAACTGGGGTAAATGCAAGGTTTTCTTTAATTTTAAAGAAAAAAG
>JAHYJH010000079.1 GCA_019429185.1 Vicingaceae bacterium | reverse complement strand
TAATTAGTGTCTGTCCATTTAGTCGAGAGTTTGGTTCAGAATGTTCGAGTTCGAGGTTTCGAAGTTTTTTAAATTCAGGAGTTTACTTGTGTAAATGACTGATTTAAAAAACGAGAATAACGAAGAACTGAGCGAAGCGAACTCACGAATACATCTAAAAAACAATATATTTATGAGTAAATCGGACATTATGGACAAACTCTAATTAATTTTAGTTTATTGATTTTAAATATGTTATAAAGTTATCTGTTTTGAGAGCCTGCCCCGATTTCTCGGGATTGGAATTTTCCCATTCCCGCTGACTACTCAGCCTTTAAATTACTTGTCTAAAGACAATAAAAAAACAAAAAATGCCACCGATTCCGATAGCTATCGGAATCAGTAGCAAGGAGAAAAAAAAATAAGTGGCTGAGTATAGATTAAAAATCATTTTGAACTTAACACATTATTACTAAATTTGGTGCTTAAAATTAGAAATTAAAAAAATAAAAAAATGGCAGAAGATAGATTTCAAGCTCCCGATTATTACAATTTGGATGAATTACTTACAGACGAACATAAATTAATTAGAGATACAGTGAGAGCATGGATAAAAAAAGATGTTTCTCCAATTATTGAAGATTATGCCCAACGAGCTGAATTTCCAAAACAAATTATTCCTGGATTGGCTGAGGTTGGTGGTTTCGGACCTTATATTCCTGAACAATATGGTGGACCTGGGTTAGATCAAATTTCTTATGGATTAATTATGCAAGAACTAGAAAGATGTGATTCTGGCGTTCGTTCTACATCATCTGTTCAAAGTTCATTGGTAATGTATCCCATTTGGAAATATGGCAACGAAGAACAACGAATGCGTTTTTTACCAAAATTAGCTACAGGCGAGTTTATGGGATGTTTCGGGTTAACCGAGCCAGATCACGGTTCAAATCCTGGAGGAATGGTTACTAATTTCAAAGATATGGGTGACCATTATTTATTGAATGGAGCTAAAATGTGGATTACTAATGCTCCTATTGCTGATGTAGCTGTTGTTTGGGCAAAAAATGAAGAAGGTAGAATTCACGGATTATTGGTAGAAAGAGGAATGGAAGGATTTACTACACCAGAAACGCATGATAAATGGTCGTTGAGAGCATCTATTACCGGAGAGTTAGTTTTTGATAATGTAAAAGTCCCTAAAGAAAATTTATTACCCAACAAATCTGGATTAGGAGCTCCTCTTGGTTGTTTAGATTCAGCTCGATATGGTATTGCTTGGGGTGCAATTGGTGCAGCTATGGATTGTTATGATTCTGCATTGAGATACACCAAAGAAAGAATTCAATTTGGAGTGCCTATTGCTTCCTTTCAGTTGACACAAAAGAAATTGGCTGAAATGCTTACAGAAATTACCAAAGCTCAATTGTTAACTTGGCGTTTAGGCGTTTTGCGTAATGCAGGGAAAGCAACTTCCGCACAAATTTCTATGGCAAAACGAAATAATGTGGATATGGCATTAAAAATTGCTCGTGAAGCTCGTCAAATGCATGGAGCTATGGGTATTACCAGTGAATATTCTATTATGCGACACATGGCGAATTTAGAATCGGTAATTACTTATGAAGGCACACATGATATTCACTTGTTAATTACAGGTATGGATGTTACTGGAATTAGTGCTTTTAAGAATGATGGAAGTCAGTTTTAGAAGTCGGAAGACGGAAAACTGAGAACTTATCTGTTTCAGGCATCTGCTTGGAACAGAGCATAAGCTATACTTGGAGGAGAAGGAGGATTTATTTTCGTTATTGAAGCCTAAACATAAGCTATGAAAACACTTCTTTTAACTACCCTAATTATTCCGATTTCCTTTTACTTGAATGCACAAGAAACAAAAAATTTGGCAGCCAACTACAGTTTTTACCTAAATGCGGGAATTAATATAGCTGCACACAATAAAGAAGGATACCAATTTACATTATCGGTTGGTAAAAACAAACACATTCTTCAACTTCAATTTTTAGAAACCAAAAATGAAAATTTCTCTACAGATAGAGAAAATGAGTCCTTAAATGCCATTTTAAAAGTAAAAGCATATTCGGCAATGTATGGATATGCTTTTCAAAAAAAAAACATATTTAATTTTCTACCATCCATTGGTATAATCGGAGGAAGTGAATTTTACAGAACAGATGAAGTTGATTTTTTAGGCAACTATGGTTGCAGTGGTTGGTTTTGTTTCTCTGACGAAAAAAGAAATCATTATGAATATCATTATAATAATACTAATTTTATTGGTTCTAAGATTAGTCTAACATTTCAAGCAAAATTAAAAAAAGGATACGCAGGATTAAGCGTTGAGCATTATTTTGTAATAAATAATAATGGTAGATATGATTTTGGGATAACATTAAGTTTATCCATAGGTAAATTTTCTAGCTATAGCGAATAGTAAATAACAATGCTAATATGTTTTCAAAATCTAACGGAAAATATTTTCTTAATACTTCGGTAACACCTGATTTAATGCCTAAATCCTGAAGCAAGGTTATATTACCATGGTTTTTGGATATTACCTTAGAGTAATCTACATTCTTTGATTTAGTGTATATCTTATTTTCTGGACCAAGATATTTCCTTTTTTGAATAGGCTTCTTTTTCTCCTTATCCCAAAGGGAAGTTACTTCATACAAATAAATTTTCCCTTTAATTTTTTGTTTAACAATACATTAATTTAATACCATGTAAAACACTTAATTATTCATATTCAATAACGGTTTGAAACAGATTTTATCAACATGGTTATTAGCTTATTTTACAATTTAGGTTGAAAATCATCGAACTCCATTAAAAAATATAAAACAATGAGATAAACCCATATTGAACGGAATTGGGAGGGGAATTAAATTCCTGCTCCAATACTTTTTCCACCATCCACATAAATGGTTTGTCCGGTAATGAATTGGGTTTTGTCATCGCATAAAAACACCACAGCATTTGCAATATCTTTTGGTTTTCCCATACTTTTGGTGGGTTGTGCTTGTATTAATTTTTGTTGTACATCTAAAGATAATTTTTGGGTTAATGGAGTATCAATTAAACCTGGAGCAATGGCATTTACCAAAACGCCATATTTACCTAATTCTAATGCTAATACTCTGGTTAAACCCACTACTCCAGCTTTTGAAGCCGAATAATTGGATTGTCCAGGATTGCCTAACCAAGCTCGGGAAGTAATATTTACAATTCGTCCATTTTGTTGGTTTTTCATGATACTGGCAGCATTTTTACACATGAGCCAAGTACCTTTTAAATTGATGTCAATTACTGCATCAAAATCTTCGGTTGGCATTTTCCAAATTACGTTGTCTTTGATAATTCCTGCATTATTTACCAAAGCATCTAAACGATTAAATTTTTTGATAACAGTTTGAAACAATTCTTCAACGGCTTTTTCATTCCTGATGTCGCAGTTAAAATAATGAGCGTTTTCGCCCAATTGTTCAGCAAGCTTATTTCCATTTTCAACATCCACATCTACCAAAATGGTGATGTAGTTTTCAGCATACATTCGTTCAGCTATTGCTTTACCAATTCCTTTAGCTGCTCCTGTTATTATTGCTATTTTTTTCATAAAGCCCCTCCTATCCTCCCCGAAGGGGAGGAATTTCCAACACACTTGCCATAATTACAAGTTAAGTTGGTAGTTGTTATTTTAATTGTTATACAAATTTTATTACCTTTTTTCGCTCCTCTACGTAAGCCTCCCCTTCGGGGAGGTTTGGAGGGGCTTATTCTTCACTTCAATCAATTCTGCCAAAATGCTAATGGCAATTTCTTCGGGTGTTTCAGCTAAAATATTTTTGCCAATCGGCATATTTACTTTTTCCAGTTGTTTTTTGGTGGCTATTCCAGCATCTAAAAACATTTTTTTTGTCATTTCAATTTTTCGCTGACTACCAATCATACCCAAATAAGCGTGTGGTTTTTTAATGCAATAAGACAAAATATCTCGATCAATTTCGTGTTCGTAGGTTAAAATCACTACAAACGTATTTTCATCAAAGGGTAATGTTGGTAATGCCTTTTTATAATCAACGTGTAGTTTATTAATTGCTGAAACCTCTTTTAGTTGATTGATGTATTCTTTTCTATCGTCAATTACAAAAATTTCAAAATCCATAGTCAAAGCATATTTTGCTAAAGCTTGCCCGGTATGTCCTGCTCCAAAAATGTATAACTTTTTCATTTTTTCAATGGGTTCTATAAAAATTTCAACAATTCCACCACAACACATATTATGTTGATGTAACAAATCATGTTTAAATAGTTTTGGTTCATTATTCTTCAATTGAATTAACGCATTTTTTATAACGTCTTTTTCTAAATTTCCCCCTCCAATCGTTCCTTTAATTGTGCCATCAGCAAACACCAACATTTTTGCACCTACTTTTCGAGGTGTTGAGCCTTTGGTGTGAATAATGGTACATAATGCTACATCAATTCCACTTGTTCTTAGTTGTTCTATTTTGTTATATATATTCATTTAGCCCCTCCCGACCTTCCGTCAGCTGACGGAGAGGAGATTCCAACACACTTGCCCTTTAAAACAGTAGGGGTTAATATTTGTTGTAGGGTTATATTCATTTTAGTTTTGTTTTTGGCAAGGGGTCATGACCCCTTGTTAAGTTAGCCATCAAGCCTCTTCCAGAGTACTCGGGACGTTGGGGGAGGCTTTCATATTCCTTTATAGTATTGATGTTGATTAATACATTTTCACTATTCACTTCAACCTTTCTTTTTGGAAAAATTTTCCAAACATCTCTTAAAGTTTGGTGCTCGGAATAATGATTTTTTATTTCATCAATTACAGGTTTACCAATTAAAACGGGATGCCCGTTTTTACCATTAATTGATGGTAAAGTAATGCCGTTAGGCTCAAAACTATTAAGTAATTCATTTAGAACTTCTAATTCAATAAAAGGTTGATCTATGTTGTGAATAAATGTTGCTTCTTCGGTTTTCAATTCGCTTAAACCCAATGCTAAAGAATAAAGTCTTCCTTTTTCAGGATGGTAATTTTTTATTACAATTGCTTTTTCGAGCATACGTTCCAAAAATGGTTTCCACTGATTATTTGTAAAAACTTCATTTAAAACCACGATGGGTTTTATGCCTACTTTTATATAGATGTTAATTATAGATTCCAGAAAGGTTTCCTTGTTATTATACATTAACCACGCCTTTGGGTAGTTCATTCGGCTTGAATGACCTCCAGCCAAAATAATGGTGGAAATTCTATTTTTTATAATTGAGGAATCAGCAAACATTGGTAATAAAATTAGGAATTTACTTTCTGTTTGATTATGATAAATATCATGGATTATAAAAATTGTAAAATCTTTATTTTTTTATAAAGACTTAGTGCTTGCGATTAAAGAAAAAATGTGATAATCGAACTTGGGTTTACAAGTTTTCAGGAAGATATTTTATTGTGAGCTGTTTAAATTCTTTTGGGTAGAATTCTTTTAAAAAACCAACATAATAATTGTAGGGTTTGTGTTGAAAAAAACTAGGTTCTTCTTTGTATATTGAATTGTCTTCTTCACTTTTTTTTGTGGATGATGTTGAAGAATTGTTTTGTTGAACGAGTGAATCTTTGAGGATTTTAGGATATTCAAATTTAGTTAGTTCTATTTTATTACTCATTTCAGCATAATTTATTTCATCACGATAAGGAGGCATTTCGATAGTTCCAAGTTCTTTAGAAATGTTTTTATGTATGGATTCAGATGATGATTTCATGTAATTTGAAATGCTATTTCCATAAATAGATCCTAATTTTTTCCCTATTATTTCTTTAAGACTGGGAGATGATTTGTCAAAAAATAAGAAAGCAATACTTTGCAATGAAGTTGATTCTTGTTCGGTAATTGATAAGGGCATTTTTGGAATAAAATCGGCTGAGTTCACAATACTATAGCTACTCCATTTTTCACAATAACTATCATAGTTTGAAACAAATTCTTTATTACCAACTTTAGGATGAGCAAAAGCAAATGTTTTAAATTGGTTTCTGTTATCTATTGTTCCTTTTGGTAAATTTTCAAGATAAGCTCTTATTAAAATTGCAAGCGAACCTCCTTGACTATGACCAGTTAACGTAATGTTGTAAATTCCATCATAATTTAAACTTTTTATAGCTGAAATAAGTCCTTTTGCTAAAAAAGCAACGCCTAAGGTGTATCCAGCATGAACATTAGCAGCTGTGTCTGAAGCAAATTTATAAAAAAAAGTATCTTCAGGAAGTACAATAAATCCATTAGCAGGTATCATTGATGAATAAATGTTTTCCATCCAACTTATTTTCTTTGCTGTGGAACCTCTTAGGTTAATTACTGCTGTTTTTTCTGTTTGATAAATTTGATATTTATTGTCCATACCTAAGGTTCCTGATGTGAAAGTTTTTTTGTACCCTTCAGGAATAATTGCTTTATCGGAATTGTAAAGATCTAAAAAAGTGAAACTATTACAAATAGCAAGCATTTCTTTTGCTTCTTTCATATCTTTTAGTGTGTTAAACTGGGAAAATCCGCTTAAACTAACCGCTATTAAAAAGAAGATGGTGAAATATATTTTTAATTTGTTCATACACTTTTAAACTTTGATAACTAATAAATATTGCTTTTTGGGTTAAATGAAGAAAGTTGTATGTTTCAATCTTGTTCCAACACTTGATTAACAATTTCATCTTTCCAAGAGGCGGTTTTCTCTTTTAGTTCATTTAGTTTTGGAAACAAGGTAGAAGAAAAATCGCTTAATGGTTTAAATAACAATGATTTTGATTTTATATCATGCTCAATAAATGAAACTTCGTCATCAATAGTATTTACTAAATTTAAAATTACACTAATAATAATTCCAAATTTCATCATGCCAAATACCATGCCTGCAATTCTGTTTACTATGCCAAGGGCAACCATTTTCACAATTCTTTCGAGCATTTTAGCTATAAAAAAAATCAAAATTACTATACCTATAAAGGTTACTACAAAAGAAAGTAATGGTATTATTTCTGAAGAAATATGGAATGTTTTACTTAAAAAATCAGCAGCATAAGATGAAAAGTTAATACCTCCCCAGATTCCTAAAATCAATGCGATTAAGGAGGCTATTTCAATAATAAATCCTTTTCTAAAACCTTTGTAAGCACCCCAAATTAAAGGAATTACAATGATAATATCTAAATAGTTCATAGTGCCAAATTAGAACAAAAATGAACGCTTTAGTAGAAGGATTTTGTAGAGTTATTAAATAAGAATTGTTTATTTTTAAATTTCGCCAACAACACCTTCGGTAACATTGATAACATGGTCTCCAACTTTTTCAAGGGAATTGAATAAATCACTATAAATGGCTGCGTTTTGGAAGCTGTATGCTCCTTGCTCTACATTTTTATAATGCTCTTTTCTTAATTTTTTTCTATATAAATTAAGTGCTTGTTCTATGTCAACAGCCTGTTTTTTAGTTACATCTGCATAATTACTAGTTAAGTTTTTCTGCATAATAGTTAGTGCTTCATCTAAAATAACCAACATATCTAATATGTTTTTTCTTTGTTCAGGAGTAAACCATATTTTTTCTTCAAACTTTCTTTCTAGTACTTTAGAAATTTGATAATAAATATCTCCAATACGCTCTAAATCTCCAATTATACTTAACATTCCTCTTATTTGTATGGATGAGTTTTCGCTCATTTCACCTTGCGAAATTTTTGTTAAATAATCAGCAACATCTTGTTCAATTTCATCAGTAATATTTTCGTATTTTTTTATTTTGTGAATTATCGTATCTACTTTTTTAGCATCTTGTTCGGTAAGCAATGTTTTTATAAGTTCATTCATTTTATTAATAAGCTTACCAAATTTAGCAATTTCTTTTTGAGCCTCAATTATTGACATTTCTGGGGTTGCCATAATACCCGTGCTTATATGTTCCAAACGAAACTCTTCATCTGTATCTCCTTTTGATTTTATAGTATTTGTTGCTAAACTAACAAGTTGAGGAATAAACCAAATCATTATTCCAACATTAATAATGTTATAGAGTGAGTGAAAAAGTGCAATACCTATGGGAGCACTATTTGATTGAAAAACTGAATCTAAACGAAATACTTCAATCATGATATAATCTAATCCATCTAGAACAGGGAAAACAGATAGGAAAATGAGCATCCAAACTAAACCAAAAATATTAACTAACGAGTGAATTCTTGCAGATCTTTTTGCAAACACATTACCAGTTATTGAAGCAATTTCTGTATTTATTGTTCTGCCAAAATTTTGACCTAATACCATTGGTATTGCTACTTCAAAAGGAATGATGCCATTAAAACAAAGTACTTGAGTAAATACAATTGATGCACTTGATGATTGGAGTATGATGGTAAGTAAAACACCTACCAAAACAAAAAATATATTATTAAAAAAGTTTAACGATGAAGTGTTTTCATAAAACGAAAAAAGATAATTAGAATCATTCAAATTGGGTATTGTAGCTATAATTTCGGATAGCCCTAAAAATAAAAGGGCAACACCAAAAATAAATTCACCAATGTATTTTAATTTGTTTTTACTTGAAAAAATAAGGGGTGTTCCAATGGCAAAAATCATTAAATAGATAAATGAAAAATCTGCATTGAACCCAAAAACAGATACTAACCAAGAAATAACGGTTGCTCCCACATTTGCACCTAACATAATACTAACAGATTCTGCTAGTGTAATTAAGCCAGTATTTACGAAGCTAACAGCCATTACGGTGGCGGAAGATGATGAAAAAACAAGGGAGGTAATCATAAAACCAGCTATGATTCCTGAAAATCTGTTTTTGGTCATTACATTAAAAAGCATTTTTAGTGCGGGTCCAAAAGATTTTTGGATACTTTCACTCATGATTTTTATGCCATAAATAAATAAGCCTAAAGCTCCAATGATTCTTAATGTATCTATAAATGTAAAGCCCATTTTATTGTTTTATAATTCATAATTCAATATTCGTCAATCGTAATTCGTAATTAATAATTTACCAACCAAAATAAACTTTAAGTTCGTTTTGGATGTTTACGTTAACAGCTATTGCTATAGCAACAGAAATAATTAGACCCAACGTAGCAAAACCTACATCTCTAAGTATCATTTTTATTGTTTCTCCCATTGTTCGGTTTGTTCCTGTTTTTTTGGATAATTGCATGGCTAATTCTCTACCACCTAACAAACCAAGAAAAATCCAAGTTGTACTCATAGGGATATTGCTCCACTCTTTAAAAACAAACAAAATAAAGGCATATACCAAATCAATAACGCTTGCTGCTCTCACATCAACCATTTGCGATTTTTCTGTAATAATTTTTTGAATTTTATCACCTCGTAAGTAGAATAAAATGCCTAATCCAAAAAAGATAAATGAAGCAAAAATGATGAAATCAGTTAGTGTTAAACTTCTGTTTAAGAAAATAGCAATGTTAGCAGCATCATGCGTAATCCACATACTCCATAGCCAACCACTTATTATCCATTGAGCAATTCTCCATGCGGGGTGTGGTTTTCCTTGCGTAAGTTTATTAATGGCTCCTGCTAATAGATACCAAACCAACATGGCTACAACAAACGAAAGTGCATAACCCATCAAACTTTTTTGAGTAACGCCTATAATCCCACTTGCATCAGCACTGAAACAGCTTAGCAACATAAATGTTGTAGAAACAGGCATTCTTAATCGCGTAATTAAGAGTAAAATAACGGGGGCTATGATTTGCAAAAAGTGAAATTCGGTTGGCGATTCAGAAAATCCTTTAGAGGTTAATCGTTGAAAAGAAACATCTCCATCATACATTAACCAACTGTAAAGTACGGTAGCAACGAAAATACCTCCTATCCAAAGCCATAGTTTCCACCATTTTTGTTCACTGTTGGAAGAAATAAATGTGCCTATGGTTTGTATAGAATCATTGGCAATAGCTGAATATCCTGCAAACATAAAACCTATCCACATGGCTACTCTTGGGTAAGGATAGAAAATAGCTGCAATCACAACAAAAGCAGCTAATAATCGCAAAAAAGTACGTTCTTGTAATCCAAACAAAAGGAGCGATTCGTATCTTTTTTCACCTATTATTTGTGATGCTAAACTTAATTTACTCATGAGTTATAGTTATTTTTTAAAAGATAATACTTTAGGTTTGATGTAATAAAAGATTAATAAAACGCCAACTATTGGAGCAATAACATGATTGACAAAAATGAATAATATAGAATGTTCTTTAATGGTTTGATTACCTAATAAATCGTAAAATAAATAGCCAAAAGGATTTAATGCAGAAGTGTTTGAGAAATACGAAGTAGCTGCAAATAGGACACTAAAAAATAGGCTTAAGTAAACCGTTCCTACAAGCTGCTTTGATTTAAAAAGAACCCTAATCATATAAAAACCATAACAAAGCAATGAGGCTGTTATAGCGTTAATAAAAATTAATAAACTAGAATCACTTAAATTTATTAACTGGTAATCTTCTATGTCAATTTGTGTAGTTCTTTCATTAATGGCATTAAATATAAGTACTCCAAGAAAAGCTCCTACAAGTTGAGCTGGAATTTTATGTAGAAGAATAAAAGGATTTTTTCTTCTCAACGAAGTAATTAGTGTAATGAAAGGGATAATGTGAATTCGATACGTATGAAAAGGAATGTAAACTGCCGCAAAAAAAGCTAACCCAACGGAAAAAGAAAGCATCACATAATCGGTATGAAATTTTTCATTGAGGTAACGACTAATAAAGATAAAGTATAAAGAGGAGAAAATAGTAGAAGCTATTAATTCTGCAAGCGTATTTAAAAGCACCGTTTTTGTTTTGAGCATCTTTTTCAACGATACTTGCTTATTTTTTGTTTGTTCGATTATTGTGTTCATTTTGTTCCTATTAAATAGGTGCTTTTTATATTGTCAAAAGTAAATGGTCTTTAGCTTATCTTTCTTTTTTTTGATGTTAAGTTAATGTTAACTTTAGTATTGTATAACTAAAAATTAACTTGAGCTTGTAATCGTAATAAGGAACCTTTTTGGTGGTTGTTTTGGTTTATAAAATCTTCATAAACTCTATCTGAAGATGTGTACATTACCACCAATTCAAAATTTTTATTTGGTTGCCATTCTATACCTATTTCAAGTTCTTTTACTACATAACTACGAGCATCTTTTTCATGTTTTTTTCCTCCTTCAAAATAATGGACTCTCACAAAGGGTATAAAGATATGATTTTTTATTTTTTGTAAATAGCTTAACGTAACATATCCTCCATGCAAATTTTTAACTTCTATTGAATCGGTAAGTTTGTTAAATTCAGGACCTCTCCCAATATTGTATTCTGCTTGAATTCCAAAAGGCTGAGGATATAACACAAAAGTTGCTGCGACACGTTGGTCTTTATAAGTAAAGTCGGAATTTACTTTTGTTTTAGAACTTACTTTACTAGGATCCAACGTGTATTCTCCTGCATATCCTTGAATACCTGGTTCTATTAATTGATTACCAAGTTGAATGGGATAGCTAAAACGAGCTACTAAATGTTTATTGTCATTTCTTTCTGGTTGGTTTGCCGTTTGTCCGTTGTAAGCTCCAAAGCCAAACATTCCATAATTTCCTGTTCCTTTCAATCCATTTTTAGAAATGTATTTCATTCGTTCTTGCACCTTCTTTGGTGTCCAATAAAAAAACACACCTAAATCTCGTTCATTAGATATCGCACTATTTAAACCATCATGCCTATCTAAGGGTAAACGGTTTTGGCTCGATTGCATATTTTCAAAGCCAAATAGAACTTTACTTTGCCCAACCCTAAACCGATATACATTATCTTTATCTAAGCCTAAATCCATATAAGCATCTCGTATTTGTGCAATATGAGAAGTGCTTCCTGCTGAGGAAACAAAATCAGGCTGTATATAAAAATACACTTGTTTACTTACTTGTCCATAGAATATAATTCGTGTTCTTCTTATAAAAAAATCATCTACTCCTCCTATGGATTTATCGCATTGTTCACAAGTTAAATTGTCGTTGGTTTCCAATGTGTTGTACCTCACCTGTGCATAACCTCTAATCGAGAATTTTTCAAACCACTGTTTTTTAACAGCGTTAATGGTTGTAGAATCTTGTGCTTTACTTATTAATGAAAATAAGATAACAATTATTAATGTTAAGTTAAATTGTTTCAATGTTATTAATTTAAAGTTAATAGAACAACAAGCCAAAAGCTTAATTTTTGGCAAATGTAGTTTTATGAATAACTAACAATGTTAATTTTTAAACAATTTAATGTTAAGCTAATGTTAAGGGCTTGTAACGAAATAAAGTGTACAGAATTGACGAAGTAATTTTGTTCTTTTTCAAGGCACGGCATCCATCCAGTGGATGGATGAGCGAGCTTGTGTGTAGGAGGCAAATAGCCTTAGCTATTTAACGATTTTACAACGAAGAAAAAGGACGGCAAAAGTCCAGTGGACTTTTGAGCGAGACAGTGCGACTGAAAACAAGTCAAAATGTATAGGTTATTTCGTTACAAGCCCTAAGTACTAACCTGAGTTTGGGATAACGGAAAAGTATCTGTGTTTTGTCACATTGAGTGATTTTTTGAAAGAAAATTGTATCGAAATCGACAAAATACGTTGTTCTCGACACAAAATTATTACATAATTTCACTCGAACTGACAGTATTTTGCTTAACCCGAACTCAGGTTATTAAAAATTTTCAGAAAATGAGTTGAGGTTAAAGAATCTGTTTTGAAAAAGTTCCTAAAAAAAGAAATAAAAAAACCTTAAATCAAAAGATTCAAGGTTTTTTTGTTGAGGTCCCGAGCGGATTCGAACCGCTGTGGGAGCTTTTGCAGAGCTCTGCCTAACCGCTCGGCCACAGGACCATTATTAATGAATTGCAAATTTACTATAATTTTTTTAATTAGTGTAAAATTTATTGCACACAAAAAAGGAAGGTAGATTCAAGTATCAAATGCGACAATTACCATTTACGAAATTATAAAAAATATCTTTAGGAGTTGGGAAGTTTAATTTTTTTCGAGGTCTTTTGTTAATATGTCGTGAAAATCAACCAAAAAAAAATCAACCAAAAATGAAAGAAAAACGAAATTTTCGCTAATCTTTCTTCCTTTCTCAAATAATACATTATACAAAATTTAGTTACTACTCAGCCGCTAAATTACTTGTTTAAAGACAATAAAAAACAAAAAATGCCACTGATTCCGATAGCTATCGGAACACTAATTTTCACAGATTACATACACAGATTTGATTTTTCTTTGAAAAATCTGTGAAAAATCCCGATAACTATCGGGGGAGTGTGAATCTGCGTAATCAGTGGCAAAGAGAAAAAAAATAAGCGGTTGAGTAGTAACAAAATTTATTCTCCAGCTCTTTTTTTACACAATGAATAATGCGGGCTAAACAAGTTTTTAGTCAGTTTAACCTCATCCAAAAAATGAATATAACTCAACAGTGTGCCTCGTTGTATGTTAATTTTTTCAGCAAGTTTAGAAATATTAGGCACAAAAGGAGCTGAATGTATTATAACATATAGTAATTGTTTAATTCGACTGACATAACTAACATCAACCTGACGTAAAAGGGCAAAAGAACAAGTCAAAATGTATAGGTTATTTCGTTACAAGCCCTAAGGGTCGAAGTGGCGAAGTTACCACATTACTTAATTTAGTGTGGTGATTCAGTATTTTGTCCAATTTTAATATGGGGAAATTTTTGTCATACTTTTTTAAAGATAAATTATTAATTTCGCACTACATCATTTTGTGGTATAGTGAAAGATAATAAGTAATACAATCAAAATTTAAGGCATGAGTAACGAAACAGTGACATCATCAGTAACTAAAATCTCAAAAGAAGAATTTAAAGCTACAATTCTTTCTGATTATCAATTGGCTTTTAAAAGTAGAGAAACTTCTTATTTAGGAAGAAAAGAAGTGCTTACTGGAAAAGCTAAGTTTGGTATTTTTGGTGATGGAAAAGAATTGCCACAAATAGCATTGGCTAAGCAATTTAAAGATGGAGATTTTCGCTCAGGTTATTACAGAGACCAAACCTTAATGATGGCTATTGGTCAGCTAACTATTCAAGAATTTTTTGCTCAATTATATGCTCATACCGATGTAGAGGCAGAACCTTGCTCTGCAGGTCGTTCTATGAATGGACATTTTGGAACACGAAGTTTAAACGCTGATGGAACTTGGAAAGACTTAACTAAAATGAAAAATTCTTCTGCCGATATTTCTCCAACAGCAGGTCAAATGGCTCGTTTGGTAGGATTAGCACAAGCTTCAAAAATATATAGAAACAACAAAGCGTTGGCTTCTTTCAAAAATTTTTCTAACCAAGGAAATGAAGTAGCTTTCGGAACTATTGGTGATGCCAGTACTTCTGAAGGACCTTTTTGGGAAGCAATAAATGCGATTGGTGTGCTGCAAGTTCCTGTGGTAATGTCGGTTTGGGATGATGGACACGGAATTTCTGTTCCACAAAAATACCAGACCACTAAAGAAAATATTTCTGAAATCTTAAAAGGGTTTCAACGTGATAAAGGTAAAAATAACGGCTACGAAATTTTCAACGTAAAAGCTTGGGACTACCCTGCATTGGTAGAAACTTACGAAAAAGCGGTTAAAGTTGCCCGTGAAGAACATTGTCCTGTATTGGTGCATGTGGTGGAGGTAACCCAACCTCAAGGGCACTCAACTTCAGGTTCTCACGAACGATATAAATCGGAAGAACGATTAAAATGGGAAACCGAATATTGTTGTGTTAAAAAATTTAGAGAATGGATAGAAGCAAACAACATTGCAAGTAAAGAAGAATTAGATGCTTTAGAAACGGAAGGTAAAAAAAATGTAATCGCACAAAAAAAAGCTGCTTGGGAAGCCTACTTAAATCCAATTAAAAAAGAAAGAGATGAAGTGATTACTATGCTTACTGCATTGGCAGAAGAAAGTGCAAACAAAGCATTTATCTCTCCAATGATAGCTGCATTAAACAGCAATACCGAACCAATTAGAAAAGACATTGTTTCAACAGTAAAAAGAGTGTTGAGAACGGTAAGGTTAGAAAATTTAACTTCTAAAAACACTTTAATTGCTTGGTTAGATAATGCTGCAGCAGCAAATCACGATAGATACAATTCTACGTTGCTTTCGGAATTTCCTAGCTCACCCATGCGAGTAACAGAGGTAAAAGCTGTACTTACCGACCAAAAAGAAGATGGTAGAGTAGTGTTGAGAGAGAATTTCGATAAACTTTTGGCTACGTATCCCGAAATCTTAATTTTTGGTGAAGATTCTGGAAAAATTGGAGGAGTAAACCAAGGATTAGAGGGCTTGCAAGAAAAATATGGAGAAATTCGTGTAAGTGATACCGGAATTAGAGAAAATACCATTATCGGTCAAGGAATTGGGATGGCAATGAGAGGCTTACGTCCTATTGCAGAAATTCAATATTTAGATTATTTATTATATGCTATTCAGGTGTTAAGCGATGATTTAGCAACACTTCAATACAGAACCAAAGGCGGACAAAAAGCACCGTTAATCATCAGAACTCGAGGACACAGATTGGAAGGAATTTGGCATTCAGGCTCTCCTATGGGAATGATTATTAATGCTGTAAGAGGAATGCATGTTTGTGTACCAAGAAATTTAACACAAGCAGCAGGTTTTTACAATACACTTATTCAAGGCGATGACCCTGCTATTGTTATCGAACCACTAAACGGATACCGAACTAAAGAACATATTCCATCTAATTTAGGAGAATTTACCACACCGTTGGGAATTCCTGAAACCTTAACGGAAGGAACAGATATTACCATAGTAAGCTATGGTTCTACTTGTAATTTAGCATTACAAGCAGTACAACAATTGGCTGAAGTAGAAATTTCTGCTGAATTAATTGATGTAAGAACCTTATTGCCTTTTGACATCAATCACTCCATAGTAGCATCGTTGAAAAAAACAAATCGTTTGTTAATTGTAGATGAAGATGTTCCTGGTGGTGCAAGTGCATTTATTTTGCAGCAAGTAATGGAAGATCAGAAAGGCTATTATCATTTAGATGCTGAACCAACAACGCTAACTGCAAAAGCACACCGACCGGCTTATGGAACAGACGGAGATTATTTTTCTAAACCTAGTATAGAAGATATTTTTGATACGGTTTATGCTATTATGAATGAGGCTAATCCACAAAAATATCCTAAGATTTATTAGGTATAAAAAATATACAACTCCTTTTATCTATCCAAGAAAAAACAATGGACGAACAAAAAATAGTTTTACAAGAACATTTTAGTAATTGGAAAGGAAGTTTAGAACAAGTGGTTGAGTAGTTATAACATATAGTTTCAATACATTTAAAATCAATATGTTGGCTTTTTAAGAATGTAGTATTCCATTAAAAAGGGAAATTTGTCGCACACACTTGTTAATAGTGAAATTTTTTTGAACAAAAAATGTATATTTGTTGATTATGCAAATTGATTTACACGTATTATGCTAAATTTATTCTTCACAAAGAAAATCAGCATCTTAAAAATGTTGCTTTTTCTACTCTTCATTCAATTATTCTTTAGCAATAGTATAAAAGCAAATGAGGAAATAAAATTAGATTCTATAATTAATTATGCTAATTCATTTAAAAATGATACAGATAAAATAAATGCATACTTTAAGTATGATGATTATATTTATAGATATTCACCAAAATTAGATTCTGCATTAAATAGGCTTATTGTGTTTTTATGCGACTCAAACCTCAAAAAATCTCAACTATCTGATAAAGAAAAAAATAATTTTTACAACCAAAAAGCAAGATCTTTTAATAATTTGGGATTATATTTTAAAAATTTAGCCAATATAGATTCGGCAATACATTATTTTGATAAGTGTCTTGAAATTTATGAAGAAATTGACAACAAATTTAAAATTGCAACTACCTATACCAATATTTGTAATACTTATCTAATTACTGATGACTATGAAAATGCTCTAAAATATATTTATAAAAGTAGAGAAATTAACATTGAATCTAATAATAAAAAAGGATTAATAAGTGTTAAGTTTCACAAGGTTGTTCCTTAAAGTCTTGTTTACTATTACTCTTCAAAAGTAGTATTTTTTCTTTAAACACTGCTGGCTTTTCCTTAAAAATTTTAGGTTCGAGTTCAAACCACTTT
>JAHYJH010000212.1 GCA_019429185.1 Vicingaceae bacterium | reverse complement strand
TGTAGCGCGGTTATGGCAGGAAATAATAGAGAAAAAACGAATTGACTTGCCCGAAATTGCCCTTGAGAAACGCAAAAAACTTGTTGATTTAGAAACGATCAGAAATAAAGATGTTCGGGAAATAGGAACAGAATGGATGGGTTATCAAACCTTAGGGCAACTCAAAATCAAAACTTTTTTAGAAAAATTGGGTTGGGAAGAATCTCAAATACAACTGGCACTTACCCAAATTATTAGCCGTGCGGTTTATCCTTTTTCAGAATTGAGAACCAGTCGTTGGATACAGGAAAATTCGGCTATTTGCGAAATCACAGGCTATCCGTTAGAAAAAATAACCAAAGACAAATTGTATCAAAGTGCGTTGAAACTGTATGGAATAAAAGATCAATTAGAACAGCATTTATCAATAAAAACAAATGAACTGTTTGATCTTCAGGACAAAATAATACTTTATGACTTGACAAATACCTATTTTGAAGGACAAAAAAAGAACAGCAAATTAGCAAAATTTGGTCGAAGTAAAGAGAAACGAAGTGATGCCAAGTTGATTGTTTTGGCATTGGTTACCAACCCCGAGGGTTTTATAAAATACTCCAATGTATTTGAGGGGAACACTGGCGATAGCGTTACATTACCTACCATTATCGACAATTTAAGAATCAAGACCAGCCATAACCAAAGAGCATTAGTGGTACTGGATGCAGGCATTGCTACGGATGATAATTTGGCACTTTTGGAAGCAAAAGGCTATGATTATGTATGTGTAAGTCGATCAAAAATTAAAGATTACAAACCGGTAGCGGGTAGTTCTCCGCAAAGTGTGGAAACCAAAAACAAGCAGACATTAACGCTTCAAAGCGTGAGTTCGGACAAGGTTACAGATTATTATCTAAAGGTAAAAAGCCCTGGTAAAACACTGAAAGAACAAGCGATGAAAACACAGTTTGAGACTCGATTTGAAGAGGGTCTGGAACTCATAAAAATAGGACTGACAAAAAAACATTCGGTAAAAAAAACAGATAAAATCAACCAGCGTATTGGTAGGATTATTCAAAAATATCCATCAGCGGGCAAAAACTATGCTATTGAAGTGAAATCCAATGAAAAGGGCATAGTAACCGAAATAATCTATACCAAAAATCAAAGAACAGATCAACTTAACAACGAAAATTTGGGCGTATATTTTGTAAGAACCAATCTTGCCCCAAAAGATGAACAAACACTTTGGACCATTTATAATACCATACGTGAAATTGAAAGTACGTTTCGAACTCTCAAAACGGATTTGGATCTTCGCCCAATTTATCATAAAAATGATGAATCAACGATGGCCCATTTACACCTGGGATTGCTGGCATATTGGTTAGTAAACACGATTAGATACCAATTGAAGCAAAAAGGGATCAACCACGACTGGCAAGAGATAGTTCGCATTGGAAACACCCAAAAGATAGTAACAACAACAGGCAAAAATCAAGAAGATGAAACGATATTTATAAGAAGATGCTCGGAACCAAATGAAAAGATACAAACCATCTACAAAGCCTTGAACTACAAATTCTATCCCTTCGTAAAACGAAAATTTGTAGTACACAGTTCGGAACTCAAAAAAAATAAAATCCCTATTTTACAGAACTTATCGCCCGGTTAGCTGCAAAGTGGGTTAAATTAGTTAAAAAACCAAAAACTTCCTCATAAAACTGGGTTGGATTTTCTGCATGCATCCAACGACCTGCATTTTTTATGGTTACAATTTGGCTTTTTCACAACTTCAACAGCAAACTGCCCACATAATTTCGTCCCGGAGCGCTGATGGAAGAGGCAAATTCTTTGTAGTGGACATCAAAAATATTGTCTAATCTGAATGAGACCGAGACCTTGTCGGAAAACTGATAGTTTGTGTTTAAGTTTAAAGTACTCCATTTTGGCGTTCCGTAATAACTGTCGGTTTCGGCAATAAATGGCGTTTGTTCAATATTATCAATGCCTTCTTCCAAATTATAGTCCTTTAATCTTTTAGCGGCGTTAAATCGGTAGTTTAAACTTGTTTGCAATTTTTTAAAATGGCAGCTCACTTCCAAATTTCCGAAAAGCGGCGGAATGGAAGATAACGGCAATTTTTTGTCGTAGCTTTTTCCTTGGGTGTAGGTTATGGAGCCGTTTGTTTTAAAATGATTGGACAAAGTTCCCAGAAAACTAAAAGTTCCGCCTGCTATATAGGCATTTTTGTTGTTGATGTTTGCCATAGTTGTGGCTGTTACGCCATCATAAACCAAGGTATTTTGGCCGTTTATT
>JAHYJH010000211.1 GCA_019429185.1 Vicingaceae bacterium | reverse complement strand
TGGATAGTTTGGAAAAACAAATAGCTGATTTTATCTGTTACTACAACAATATCTTAAGCAAGCCTATTAATTGGGCTTTTAACACTGTTAAATACCGACAGAAACTTGCAAGTTAATGCACTAGATACAACACCTGTTGTCTTAGAGGTGCTATATCCAGTACTTCTAGAATAACTATTAGAGGAACTATTACTAATGAAGTGATCCACGGTAATATTTTCATATAAATTTAATTTTCCACTAATAATTCTATTATAAAACTGCCATTTTCTCCAACCAATAGCCATTGTACGCCCCCTACCAGATTCATAATGTTTTTTTCCTTTTTTAAATCCTAAAATTTTTTTAGGTTTATATTT
Source organism: Vicingaceae bacterium (assembly GCA_019429185.1). GTDB lineage: Bacteria > Bacteroidota > Bacteroidia > Flavobacteriales_E > Vicingaceae > BRH-c54. The sequence continues at coordinate 1,961 of JAHYJH010000211.1, read as the reverse complement.
TATTTTTCTTCCATCAATTTCACAAACAACTACATTATAATTTTGTTTAATTATATTGCAAAAAACAGTATCATTATTAAGTTTGATAATGTATTCTTTGTTTTCTAAAATGTGCTTTTGAACGGTTACCGTACTATCATAAAACAACCTAGATAATTCAGGATTATTTGAAACATCTAATTCTTTTATATAATTATTCTCACAAAATAGTTTCATTAAATTAACATTCTGTGTAACATCAAGACTATTAAGTCTGTTGTGTTCTATGTACAATATATATAGATTTATGTTTTTTGAAAGATCTATATTTCTCAGTTGATTCTTTTCACAACTTAATATATTTAAATAAATATTTTTTGAAATATCTAATTCTTTCAATGAGGTACTATCACAAAATAAATTTATTAAATTAATATTTTTAGAGATGTCAAGATCTCCTAATGGATTGTTACCACAATTTAACCAGTTAAGTGCAGTAAAATCTTCAATACCTTTTAAATCTTTAATATTTAACCCATAAAGATATAATTCGTCTATGTTTTTAATGTTTTCAGTAGGAACCACCCCGTCAGGCTCACCTTTATCATACCCTAAATTAATTAAAGCTAACTCAAAATTTTTATCAGGTATTTTTGTGTTTTGAGCATATAATAGTGAATTGAAATAAATCAATATGACGATAATTAATGATAGCTTAATAATATTCATTTCTTTTATCTTAAATTTTTCAAATATATTTCAATATAAAGCTCAATTGGATTTCCAAAAATAGCTAAAAAATATTTTTCTTTTAAAATTAAACATCTGAATTTATTATAAATTACTACTCATAAAACTTTTTAGACGCATTCCAATAAACATCCATTTCTTCCAGCGTCATATCGCTAAGGGTTTTACCGTCTTTTTTGGTTTCTTTTTCTAAATATTGAAAACGATTAATGAATTTTTTATTGGTTTTTTCCAAGGCATCTTCAGGATTAATATTCAGAAACCTTCCATAATTTACTACTGCAAAAAGTAAATCGCCATATTCTGCTTCAATGCGTTCTTGGTTTTGAACAGCTATTTCTTCTTGCAACTCACCCATTTCTTCTTTTACTTTTTCCCAAACTTGTTCTTTGTTATCCCAATCAAAACCTACTCCTCTGGCTTTATCTTGTATTCTAATGCACTTTATTAATGCCGGAAGCGATTTGGGTACGCCTTCCAACACAGAAGTTTTACCTTCTTTCAGTTTTAATTTTTCCCAATTGGATTTTACTTCTTCTTCATCCTTAACTGTTACTATCTGTCCCGAATTCTCGGGATCGCCATAAATATGTGGATGACGATGAATTAACTTTTCGCAAACACCATTTAGCACATCTGCCATATCAAAAGCATTGGTTTCTGAACCAATTTTAGCATAAAAAACAAGGTGCAACATCAAATCGCCCAACTCTTTTTTAATTTCTTCCATATCATTATCAAAAATGGCATCGGTAAGTTCGTAGGTTTCTTCAATGGTTAGGTGGCGGAGGCTTTGCATGGTTTGTTTTTTATCCCACGGACATTTTGCTCTCAATTCGTCCATAATGGTTAACAATCGTTCAAAGGCTTTTAATTTTTCTTGCATCTTAAATTGTATTTCGGTTTTATCTTCTAAATTTGTTTGGTGTTTAAAGTAATTTTCAAATATCCACTATTTTTAGGAGTTTTCCTCCATTATTTTGTTTCATTTTCTCAACAAACTGTTCCGCAATTTGGTGTGGAACAAACAATACATGTTGGTTCAATCCTACCTCATCGTCCATTGGTAAATGCAGTTATTGAAGGTCATTCGTTTATTTATGAATTTTCTTTTTATAAAAACACATTAGGTAAAAAGCAATGGCAACAGACCTACAATTATCCAAAAATTGGAATTTCAGCAATGATGTTACAACTGGGAAATAAAGAAAAATTAGGCAATTCGTATGGCG
>JAHYJH010000078.1 GCA_019429185.1 Vicingaceae bacterium | reverse complement strand
ATTCTAAAACTTAAACCCTTATTTTATTGGGATATTTAAGATTAATAGGATTAAATCAGTTTTTTAAAGGTCTTTTTTGACTGAATTTAACATTTTTTTAACTTATGACCTGCAACTTGGGTTAAAGCAACTGAAAAATACATTGTCAGAACGTATAATGATGTTGAATTAATTAGGAAAAAACATAAATTTTAAGATATACTCAATGCACTTAGCCATTTTATTCTGTAACTTTTTCCTCTTTGTAGTTCTAAACCGAGCAAAACGGTGAGCTTACAAAATCAGAGGTGTGTTTTTTATTACCATGTGTTAGGTTTTGCTCTTTACCAAGCAGAATTCTTATTTACACTATCTTCAACTATAGTCATAACACTCTCACAAGGAAAAATGGCTGGCATTATTTCTTCTCTTAAATGTTGTCTTGCTATTAATATGTCTTGTCGTTGTTGTTCTTTTATTTCAAATAACTGATAATCAAATTCCTTTAGCAAACTTTTACGTTGCATATTATCATATCGATTAAGGTTATATTTAAGTTCTTTTTGAGATATGGGAACCAATTCAATATCTTTATATTCTTGTGGAAGTACACTATCTAAAGAATGAAAATAAGCTTGTTCGCCAATATAACCTAAGCAAACCAAGTTATGATTCATCAACTCATTCAGTTTTTCAGTATAACTTAAATTACTTTTTTCCACTCTCATAAAACTATTTAATTTATCAGATAAAATGTAAACTAACAATCTATCGAATTTAGTTTCATCTTTAATGGTAATATTGATAGGATTATACTGAATAACAGCCTTTTTTCCTGTTTGAGGATCAGTATAATCTAATGTTTCTCTGTTGTCGAGGCTTTCCATCACATAAGCATCTACATTATTCCAGCCTCCTGTTTTTAGTCTCAATTTGTAAATCGCTTTGGCATCCAGTCTGTCTGGTTTTGGTTTACCTAATTGACGATATGCTTCAGTAATATTTAAATTGAATTCCTCTACATAATTATCTAGTTTTCTTTTTACTTCATCCTGTGTATGTTTTATTCTTTCTTTGCCAGCCTTCTCATCTAACTGTTTATTTTCTTTATCAAATTTTGCTTTAGTTTTGGCAATGGCTGCTGCAATTATTTTTTGCTTTTCTGCATAATGTTTTTGAAGTTTATTCATTCTACGTTCATCAATTTGAACTTTTCCATCTTTTCTTTCAGCAAATTTTAAAAACTCATTTCTACTATTTCCACTACTCATATTTGCAGCCATCGAATCTGTCACATACAAATCAAGATTTAAGTTATTGATGTATAAATCCAACACCTTATCATTACACGTTCCAAAAATGGTTTTTAATCGTTCTTCAAATTCTCGTGTAGCAATCAATGTGTTATTAAATTCTTTGCTCCAAATGGTTTTGATTTTTGCCGGGTTAATGCCACATATTTGATAACTAGATATAGATTCAGCTTCTGAAGCATTATTACCATAAGGAAAATATGGTCCATTACAATTTAATTTTGTTATACCTTCAATAACTGTTGTGTCAGAAACAATTAAACCCATCGATAATGCTTCTTGCTCTCTACCAATTAAAGAATCTGGTATAACACCTAAATTATTAACAAAAGTGTCTTTTTTAGTATAAACTTTGTCTAATATTTCTATTAAATGCCATCCATACTCCGATTTTATAATAGGCATATCTCCTATATAACCATTAAAACAAGCGTATTCAAATGGTTTTACCATAACTCCTTTTTTAAACCACCCTAAATTACCTCCGTTAATAGCAGATCCAACATCATCTGAAATTTCTTTAGCAATTATGCTAAAACTTTTTCCCATTAAAATTGAATTTCTAATATCTTTTAATTTCTCTTCGCTTTCCTTACTTTTATCTTTAATTAATATATGTCTAGCCCTCATTTTAATATTAGAACTTAAATCCTCCCAAGCAAAAGAATAATACAAACTATCTTTATATTTTTTATTAGTAACATCTTGCCCCAATTCAGCTAATTTAGGCTCGTACTTGGGAGGGTAGAAATTCAAGGAGTTAATATCAACAGGAGTCAAAAACTTTTCTAATGGTGTTGGGTTTATCCAATCAATGGAACCATTGTCCATTCTTTTGCCTTCAAACAACTGCATGTTTGGATTTACCTCATCAGTTGGCACTTCTGTATAAATTCCTTGCTCTGGATTAATTTTAACTGTTTTACCATCTTGCCGGGCATTTATATAAAACATTCCACCACTTTCCAACAGCTTATCTCCCGACATACTACTTAATCCTCCCATTACAATTTGAGCAGTATTCAACGCTTCTTTCACTTCAAAATCAACATTCCCTGTTATTGTATTTCCATTGTCATCTAAAAAGCTTCCTTTTGGAATGTACATCACTATTCCTCCTTGCGTTTCAATTACTGTATCAATTGCAGTATTTATTGTAAATTGTTGCGATGGAATCAATTTATCAGCATCAACCCATTGTTTTTCGCCCAATTCGTTTAATTCCGGCAATTTATTCTTATCGGATATAGTTGAAGTACTATTATTAGCATTGTACCAAAGAAATACAGATGTAATTGCAATTAATACAATTGCTCCTAAACCTAAATTAAATCCAGCTTTACCAAGCTTGTATTTCTTATGTGCTACCTGAATAGCTTGTTTTACTCCCAATCGCTCAATGCCTGTTATAATATCTCTTTGTGTTGCAACTTCTTTTTGAAGTTTAACATCGGTTTTTAATTTTTCTTCAAATACTTTCCTTTCTTCGGATGAAAGCTCATTTTTCAGATACTTTTCTATAATTTCTATATGTTCTAATTCGTTTCTCATACTATTTTATTTAGGGATAAATAACTTATTGGGATAACTACCCTTTATAGTTCACTGACTTTAAGTTTGGCTCTTTCCAAACACTTATACTTTTGGTTTTTTGCAATTTTTTCTGATTTCAAACCAACTTTAGATGCAATATTTTTCATACTTAAACCTTCATAATAAAACAATTTAAGCAAACGCAAACACTTATCTCCTAATTGAGTTAAAACACTCTCAATTTGCTTAAACTTAGCTTCACGTTCTATGGCTTTTTGCAATTCAGTTTCTTCTTCCGATGTAAATTCAAAAGATAAATCAACTGTTTGCTGACCTTTTCTTTTGATAAACTCATCTTTCCATAAAAACCTGCTTACGCTGTAAAGATAAGTTCCAATTGCTGCCGTAAGTTTAAAATCTGTGTCTCTTACTTTTTCATAAAAAATAATAAGTGCTTCTTGAAAAACATCTTTAGCATCCTCTTTTGAACCTCCTTTTGATAGAATCAATTTTTCTACTTGTGGATAGTTCTTGTAAAGATTTAGGAAGGCTTTATCATGTTTTCCCACCTTCAAGAGTTCTATAATTTTGTTATCCTCCATTTTTGTTATTTATATCCTTAATGGGAAAAGTACAAAAAGGTCTCCTTTAATTCCAAAAAATTTCTAAAAAATGTATATTTGTTAGATGATTTATAATAAACAGTTCACTAAGCCCTTTGCTAAAATAGCAACGCTTCAGTTTAGCGAATACCGAGAGAAAAATTATTAAAGATTGAATTGATATGATAACCACATTTTTTGAAGAAGAATTAGGATTTAAGAAAAAAGATAAAGATTATTATAAAGAACTTAATAATTCTTATATTTTTTTAAACTTACAAAAGTCAAGATTTGCAAATGACTATTTTATCAACATAGGAATAGTCTATAAGGGTTTAGTAGATACTAAAAAAGTATCCTTCCAAAATAGGCATATTGAAATGAGGTATAGGCAAGTTTGTTGGTATTTAAATTGCCATGAATCCATTGATTCTAATTTGGGGTTATTAGAAGGTGATAATCTAAATAGATTCAAGAGTACTATGATTGAAAAGGTTAAGCCTTTTCTTTTCAAATTTGATGATTTGGAATATATGAGGGAGATTTTTCCTGATAAAATTCCTGTTTTAGAAAGTGAAGAGGAAGATATTGATTTTGTAGAGTTTATTTTTTTTAATAGACATAATGACAAGTTATTACAATTTTTCAAAGGTTGATGTATTACCATGTAAAAAACAAGTAAACTATTTAATATGAAGTTTTGGAAAATTACATATTCACATAAGCCCTTTGCTAAAATAGCAACGCTTCAGCTTAGCGATTGAACCACCGAAATGGAAAGAATTATTCTAAAATAATAGTTTTATGAATAGATAATTTGGTATTACTCAAAATATATGCTCCTTTAAGTAAGGTAGTTAAATCAATGGTTGAATTTTTATCAGTAAGGGAATAGTTCTTTACAATTTTGCCCTTTACATCAATAACTTCTAAGGTTAGTGGCAATAAAGCTTTATCAGAAAACTCGATAGTTACTAAACCACCTGTTGGGTTAGGATAAATTTTATTAATAATAGTATTAGTGTTTTCGTTGATATTATTTGGAGGGTCAATAATGGTAATGCAATCACTACTATCGATACATCCGTTCGCATCAGTAATGATAACTTGGTATTCACCATCACAAAGACTATTTGCTATTGGAGTTGTAATATTTGGTGATACTGTTGGTGGACATCCTATCCATAAAAAAGCGTAAGGTGCAGTACCTCCAGTTACACTTCCATTTGCAATGCCATCACAAGCACCAATAGAAGTTGGGTTGCTAACTAAAGCAACTATTGCTGTAAGTGTATCCCCTAAAGGTTCGTTAATAACAACATTAACTGTAGTATCACACCCATTGCTATCAGTAATATCGCAAGTATATGTGCCAGCACATAAATTTGTTGCGGTTGCTGTTGTTTGGGCTAAGGGGTCATCCCATAGGAAAGAATAGGGAGGACTGCCACCTGTAATATCTATTGTTGCACTACCCATACACTCTCCAATGCAATTTATATTAAGTATGGAGCTAACTGATGCAAAAATTGGTGTAGCTGCATTAATTGTAAAAAGTAGATTACTTCCACATCCAAATGAATCGCTATATTGCAATGTATAGTTGCCAGGACAAAGATTACTAAATATTGGATTTGATTGAACAGTAACTCCACTATCTATTGAGTAAAAATAAGGAGGGTCTCCACCAACAATATTAAATTGTATTTCGCCATCACAAGCACCTGCACAATTTTCATCATTAATTATAATTGAATCTAGTTGAGGTTGATTAGCTACCATAAAAAGTGGATTTCCACTAACTTGTTGACCTATAGAATCGGTAACCGACCATGAAGGGACAGTATCTCCGTCACATAAATTACCTAAATTTGTTGTACCCCAGCTATAAACATAGGGAGGAACACCTCCTGAAACAATTAATTGAGTACTTCCATCGCAATTTAGATTGCAATGAGGCATCTGAAATACCTGATTAACAAGTAAAACTGGCGGTGGTTGTGTTATGGTAAACATATTTAAACCTGTACCGATTGGTCCGGTAGAGCTACAATTATTCATATCGGTAACTTCTACATAATAAGTACCTGCACATAAACCTGTAAAACTTGTTGATGTACCTGTTTGAAGTATAGTAGTAGCATTAGAAGCAAAATAAGTAATCGTATAAGGTGGAGTTCCACCATTAATAGTTACATTGGCAGCACCATCACAAGCAGCATTTACCGAATTATTACTTGTTGCTAAAGTATAAGTTAAAGGAGTTTTTGATTGTATTGTATAGCCAGAACTAGTTGAATAAGTCGATCCGTAACAAAACCGACTATCACGAGTGGTAAATTGATATGTTGCTGGACATAGTCCAGAAAATATGGGGCTTGGTTGCCAAGTACCCCCACCATCAATTGAATATTCATAAGGGGGAAATCCGTTTCCAGGAGTGATAATTACTACCGTGATTTCACCATCACAAACTCCTGCACATGTCTCTTGATTATTAATAGTTGCTGAGACATAAGGTTGATTATATAGCATACTAATCCCTCCACTTTGTTGCTGCCCTATATCATCTGTTACAATCCAAGCTGGGATATAGTCATTAACACAAATACCTGTTATTGATGGCGACCCCCAGCTATATGTATATGGTGGCACACCTCCAGAAGCATTTAAGGTAGAAGAATTATAGCTAGTAGGGCATAAACAATCTTCAAAGATATAAGTCTGCGTAACAACCAAAGGTGGCGGTGATGGTTGAGCTATCGCAAAAGCAGTTAATCCCGGAGATCCCGAACCATTAGGGGGGCAACTGTTGGCATCAGTAACTTTAACAAAATAAGTTGCAGCACATAAACTATCAATACTTGTAGAAGTATCAGACTGCAATATAGTAATGCCGTCAGGAGCATAATAAGTAATTGTATAAGGTGGTGTTCCGCCATTAATAGTTACATCGGCAGTGCCATCACATAAACCATAAGCACTTGCATCAACAGTTGAAATGGTAAAAACTAGGGGGCTTGGACTTGTAATTGTAGCTGTTACTACATCAGAACTTGGTAATGCATCGCTAACTGTTACATTGTATATTGTAGCACATAATCCTGTAAAAACATTGCTTGCTTGAGGAGTCCCTCCAATATCAAACAATAAAGGAGCTGTTCCTCCTGAAGTAAAAATGGTTAATGTTCCATCACAATCTCCCGAGCAAGTTTCATTGGTTACAATAATCGAATCAATTTGGACTTGAGCAAATAGGCTTAATGATAAAAAAAACATACCGAAAAAGATAATTGCTTTTGTAAAGAATGTTTTCATATGTATATTTTATTTTTATTAAATCGGTCATATGGAATCGCCATGTGAAATATTCATCGGTGTTAGTGAGCATTTTGCCCATGGCTTATTTCATAATTGAAATGATAATAATTAGGTAAATATATGAATTATTGTGATTGTTTAGATAAAAATGAACAAAAAATATTACCCGTTGATTTTCGAGTAACTTATTATCAAGCATATAGTTTCCATATAAGCTTAGATTTAGGTTTAGACTACCTCATATCTTTAAAATTTATTATTTTTAATAGTTAAAAAATACAAACACAAAAAGGTCTCCTTTAATTGCAAAAAATTTCTAAAAAATGTATATTTGTTAGATGATTTATAATAAACAGTTCACTAAGCCCTTTGCTAAAATAGCAACGCTTCAACTTAGCGATTGCAAAAGGAAGAAAATTATAATCTTATTATCAAGTATATTAACATTGGCTTTTACTATAAGTAGTTGTAATCTGTTGAACGAAGAAAAAAAATATGAAATTACTTATGATTACATAAAAGGAGAAGAGCCTTTAAATTGGTTTAGTGTAGCAGAATTGGAAGTTCATTCGATGATAGATGAGTTGGGAAGACCAGGATTATATGATGAAGTGGACAGAGTTGTGTGTAAGAAAAAGAAAGAAAAAGAATTTAAGCATGAAATATTTTTTCATAAACCTAATCATGGTTATACTTGGGAATATTTTGGAGAGGTTATTAATATTAATGAAATAATACCTAATTCTATAAAGAATAAAGAGTTTGAAAAACAAATAGCTTACGTAAATGAGAGAGATACTGCAAATGTTGTTGATAAGAAAAGATTAAAAAGTCATGATATTATTCCATTAAAATTTAAACCAGCAACATGGTATCATATTTTCGGTTTGGAAGGAATTGAGGGCTCCTATTTTGTGTACATTAATGATGATAGAACTGTAGAAGTTAAATATTTTGATGGGGGATCTTGATAGCATTACTTTTGTTTTAATTATAAACCTCCAAGCTTTTCAAGAGTCAACCAAATAATTTCTAAAAAATGTATATTTGTTGGATGGTTTAAAAGATAAAGTAGGTATAAAGATTATGAGTCTAAAACAATTTATAATTGAAGTGTTTATTAGTTTTGGACTATTTGCAATTTCCTTACTTCTATTTGCCTCCATTTTCGATTTTGGCAATGAAGGAAATATGAATGGATGGATTGAAACGTGGATATTGTCAATAACACTAACTTCGTTTGGTCTTTATTTAACAAAAGATAAAAGTGGGATTTTACAAAAAGTAATCAAGTCAATTATTGTTGCAGGATTTGTTATAGCTGAAGTTTATATTATTGTTGTACAGTTAAAAATAGGGTTGGAATTTGGTGCTGTGTTATTAATTTTTGTGCCTATCATTATTCCAATTCATAAAATTTTAGTGAATAAGTTTACAGAGAAAAACTGATATATTAATACTAAAATGATAGAGATTATAAAAGATTGGTTGAGTAAAAATAAACAGTTCACTAAGCCCTTAGCTAAAATAACAACGCTTCAGCTTAGCGATTACCTAATTTTACTCTTATCGTTTCTGCTTTTTAGTTGTTCCTCTATAACTGAAGATTGTTACACAGGAAGCCATATTAAGGAACAAGCCATGTTTCCAAAATATGACAGTATCCAATATTTTAGTACCGAAGTAACATTTGAAGATTTATTTATTGAACCCGTTTTTCAAGAAGAAAATAATGAACAAGATTCAATCATATTCTCTTTTGTTGTTGAACGAAGTCCAATTAACATTAATGAAGATTTTGTATCTTTTTTAGATTCAGCAGGATTTAACAGAACTACAATTTCAGAGGCAGATTATTCAGCAATAAATGAAATATTTAGAACACGACCTACTGATGAGTGTTTAATGGCACGTTCCTGCATTCCTGTTTACCGTGACCTTTTAGTTTTCTATCAAAATGATAAAGCTATAGGTGTTGCCAAAATATGCTTTACTTGTGAACAATTTATATTTAGAGGAGCTCAAGGAGAAACTGATTTCTTTGGTTACTTCGGTGAATTTCCTAAGCTAATAAAAATCTTAAATCCTTATTTAAAAACCAACATTGAAGAAAGATTTCCATCTTAATTTCTACATTTCTTCCATTTATTCACCCCCCAACCCCTCATCTTCCTACCATTCTAAAAAAAGTCAAAAAAAATTTGGATTATATTAATTTTATTTATTTACTTTGCAATTCAAAGTACTTTTTAATATGGAAAATTCAAAACAACATTTAGAAGCTCTTTCGGGCATAAAAGATTTGATGGAGAAATCTACCAAGTTTATTTCATTAAGCGGTTTATCTGGTGTAATTGCTGGAATAACTGCATTGTTAGGGGCATTTTTAGCAGATGTAAGAATCGACTATTACCTCAATGGTTATTCATCACATTCAAGAATGGAAGGACCTACTACTACATTTATAATAGATAATTTAACACTGGAATTGTTTGGAATTGCATTTGGTGTTTTAATCATATCTATTTTCTTTGGGTTAATTCTAACCATCAAAGAAACCAAAAAGAATGGGCAACATATATGGGGTAAAAACAGTAAATTGCTGCTCATCAATCTATTAATTCCGCTAGTTGCGGGAGGAATTTTTTGTTTAATATTAATCTATCATGGATTATATGTGTTGGTTGCTCCTGCTACCTTACTTTTTTATGGATTAGCGTTGTTTAACTGTGGGAAATATACCTTAGGTGAAATAAAATATTTAGGGATGTTAGAAATTATTTTAGGCTTAGTAAGTGCTGTATTTATTGGAAAAGGATTGTTGTTTTGGGCGATTGGTTTTGGTGTATTACATATTGTTTATGGTACTTTAATGCACTTTAAATATAATAATAAAGCTCAAAACGCATAATAAATAAAGCTATGATTGAGGGGTTAAATAAAATATTTGAAAGCAGGGTACGCTTAGGAATAATGTCTGTGCTAATGGTCAACGATGAGATAGATTTTAATTCATTGAAAGAATTATTAAGCGTAACCGATGGAAATTTAGCCAGCCATATTGCCGGATTAGAAAAAAACGAATACATAAAAGTGATGAAAGAATTTGTAGGGAAAAAACCAAAAACATCTTTTTCAGCAACTCCTTCGGGAAAAAAGGCTTTTCAAGATCATTTAACTGCATTAGAAAATTTACTAAACCAACATAATTAATTTTTTTTATAACCAAACTTTGAATTTCAAAGTACTTTTAAAAACAGAAATATGAAAACACAAAAAATTCAACTCACGTTCTTTTTAATAGGAACACTTCTTTTTAATTGGTTGTTTTGGCAAGAACAGTTAGGATTAAACTTATTAATTTTTAATGTGTTTATTCTATTATCTTCCTATTTCATTTATCCCAATTCTTTCAAATCGAAATATGTAATAATCTTCTCAATCTTATGTGTTTTAACTGCCGCCTTTGTTTTTCTTTACGGTTCAACTATTGCAAAAATTACCAATAGTTTTTCACTACTAATTTGTATTGGATACATTCATCAACCCAAACTAAAAGCAGCTTTTTTTGCCGGATTTACCTCAATAATCAACTTTTTTAAATTGCCCTTAAGAAAAGTTTTCAATAACAACTCAAACAATAAAAAGCAAAAGTCAATCTCAAAAATCATATCCATTTTAAAAATAGTAGTAATTCCTTTATTATTCCTTTCTTTATTCATCTGGATTTATAAAATTGCCAATCCTGTTTTTAACGACTTAACCCTTCAGTTTTGGTTGCCAATTAAAAAATTCTTTTTAACTATTTCTTGGGGTAGGCTAATATTTATTTTATTAGGAACAATCATCATTGCTGCATTTATTTATCATAACAACATTATTAAATTTATTCATTCAGAAGAAAAATTAAGTGATTTTATAACCCGAAAAAGACGAACAAAAGCTATTAATTCACAAATTAATAATTATAGGTTTACGCTTTCTTTAAACCTTAAAAACGAATATCGTTCAGCAGTTTTTCTAGTTTGCTCTGTAAATTTATTACTCCTTATTGTAAACGCAACCGATGTAAACTGGATTTGGTTTAACTTTAAATATACTGGGGATTTTAATTTATCTCAGTTTGTTCATGAAGGCACTTATTTGCTTATTGCTAGTGTATTACTTTCAATGGGCATTATCCTTTATTTCTTTAGAAAAAACATCAATTTCCTGCCTAAAAATAAACTTTTAAAACAAATGTCCATTTTATGGATAGCTCAAAATATTATCCTAGTTATTTCTGTTGGAATAAGAAATTACCATTATATAGATTACTACGGATTAGCGTATAAGAGAATTGGTGTTATCTTCTTTTTAATAGCTACAATTGTTGGTCTTATTACACTTTACATTAAAATTACTCAATTAAAATCTGCTTTTTATTTGCTTAAAGTTAATTCCTTAAATATTATCAGTGTTCTAATTCTATTAAGTGCTTTCAATTGGGATATTATAATTGCTAAATACAACATCAATACTATTTCAAGCGAAAAAATGGATGTTTTATTTTTATTGACTTTATCAGATAAAGTATTGCCATTGATTGAAGAAAATAAACACCTGCTCAATCAAGAGAATGATTTCTTTTCTAATTCGATCTATGAATACAATTATGAATATGTTTATGAAGAAAAATTATTTAATTTTTTGGAAACACAAGAAAAATTAAGTTGGCTTTCAATGAATTTATCAACACAAAAGGCAATTAATTATTATAAAAACCGAAAATAATCATGGACACACCAAAAATAAAAGTTCTCGAAAAAAAGATAAAACGACTGACGCTACTTTTTATCCTCTTGTTAATATTGAGCGGAATTACTGCTTTTCCGCTGCAAACCGAGCTTAATTTCTTAACAGATTATTTCAACTTAACAACTTCCCCTGGGCTAATTGCCCTATGGATAACCCAAGTGACCACAGCTTTAAATGACCTTAATCAAAACTATCCTTTCTTAGCGTATGGAACAGATTGGTTAGCTTTTTCTCACATTGTTATCAGTCTGTTTTTCATAGGTGTTTACATCAACCCTGTTCAAAATAATTGGGTAACAAAAGTGGGCATCGTTGCTTGTCTGCTGGTTTTTCCTGTTGCTTTTATAGCCGGCAATTATAGAGGAATCCCTTTGTTTTGGCAACTGATAGATTGTTCCTTCGGAGCTTTCGGACTTATCCCTTTGTTGCTCATACATAAATACACGCATCAACTTAATTCAATCAATAAAGCCTGTCTATAATGTCCGATTTCATCGTTACTTTCGAAATACTATTTTAACAAATTAAAAAAGATATTATCTTATTAAGATGTAACAAAATAGTTATATCTTTATCAAAAAAATAATTATGGCAAACCAAGAACATTTAGACGCACATTACACTAGAATGGATAAAATTTTCCGTTTAAGTTTAGGTGATAAAGGAGCATACAGTTGTGCGAGATTTGATGGTGATTTCACAATGACAACCGAAGAAGCACAGTTAAAAAAACACCAATTCATTAAAGAGAATTGCAATATAAAAAAAGGCTCAAAAGTGCTTGATATTGGTTGTGGTTGGGGAGCTTTTGTTGATTATTTAACCAACGAAGGCGTTGATGCTTATGGTGTTGTATTAGCCAAAGGGCAGGCAGATGCATGTATCAAAAATGGATTGAAAGTAACGCACATGGATTCTAAAGACATTACTCCTGAAACTTTTGGGAAATTTGATGCAGTTACTGCCATGGGAAGTCCAGAACATTTGTGTTCAGTTGAAGAATACAAAGCAGGACAGCAAGATGAAATTTATAAAAAATATTTTAAACAAATAGCCAGTTTACTTCCTGTTGGAGGTCGTTTCTATTGTCAATCCATGGTGTTTGGTCCTAATATGGTAAATTTTGAGGACATTAAATTCGACCAAACTGATTTAAGTAAAAAGACATTTACCAACGAAGAATATATGGATATTATTTGCCGTGTTTTCCCTGGTTCGTGGCTACCTTATGGAAAAGAAGGATTAATAAACCCAGCTACCGATGAGCATTTTAAATTAATTTCGGTTGATAGTGGCAGATTTGATTACATCGAAACCATTCATAGATGGACAGCTGCATTTACTAAATTTAATTTCAGAAAATATTTACTTTTCGCTTCTTTTATTCCTGATTATATTTCCGACCCTACTTTTAGAGAATGGATGCGTAGATTTAAAATACAAGCAAATCTTCACGTTTTTGATAGACACGTTTTTGACCATTATAGGATAGTGTTTGAAAAAGTGAAAGATTAATCAACCAATTCCCTCAACCCCGCTTCCAAATCGATAAATTGAAACATTATTAAGTATATAAAGTGCATATATTTTTAAGGTCAAAACCATCTGCATACATTAAAATATTAAAAATTTGATGTATGGCTCAAAAAAAACATTAATTTTGAGGTGTTATTCATAACTATACCTTAAATAACTATATTTTTAATGTCTGAAATACTTTATACCGTTAATCCAGATAGAAACACCCCTTGGAATGGGCTACCACTATTACCTATAAGAGAAGAATTGTATAAAACAGTTGAAATTCTTGAAAAATTAGGAGATGCAAAAGCAGCTCTTTCAAGGCTTAACGGGAGAAGTGCTGTCATTCCAAATCAGGGATTATTAATCAGTATAATCAGTTTACAAGAAGCAAAAACATCTAGTGCAATTGAAAATATTTTTACTACTGATGATGAGTTATACAAAGCATATAGTGATAAAAATATGGAGTCCGAAGGTTCAGGTTCTTCCAAAGAAGTTTTGAGATATAGAGAGGCTTTATGGTCTGGATATAATTATCTGCGACAAACAAATGTATTCACGGAAGATTATTTTATCCATGTATTTCAAGAAATTAAACAAACTACTGTAGGGATAAGACCTTCTTTTTCCAATACTGTGATTAGACAGGGAGGGACAAGTCTAAATGCAGGTCAAGTAATTTACACTCCACCAAGAGGGAAAGGAATAATCGAAGATAAATTAAAGAATTTGATTAATTTCATTAATGATGATGAACAATATAATATAGATCATTTGCTAAAAATGGCAATTAGTCATTTCCAGTTTGAAGCAATACACCCTTTTAGTGATGGAAATGGTAGGACAGGAAGGATTTTTAATATTCACTATCTAACCAACAAAGGGTTGTTAGATGTTCCTATACTATTTCTAAGTAAATATATTCTTGAACATAAAAATGATTACTATTCAGGGTTAATGGGTGTTTCACAGCGAGGTAACTGGAAAGAGTGGTTATTGTTTATGTTGAGGGCTATAGAAATTACCTCTAATGATACTTTTCATAAAATCAATGATATCATATCAGCAAAAGAGTCCATATTGGATTATGTTAAAAAGGAAACTAAATTTCGTAAACCAGACGAACTCGTTTCATTTTTATTTACCCAACCTTTCATTAAAGTTAAGCACTTGGTTGATGCAGGTATTTATGCTGAGAATACTGCTAGAGATTATCTCAATAAACTATGTGAATTACAAGTTTTAGAGAAGAAAGAAATAGAAGGAAAACATTACTATTTAAATTTGGAATTATATCGAATACTATCGGAATAGTTGAGGTTTACTTGGATTTCAAAAACAAAAGAATAAATTATTTTTCCTTAACCAACTCCTTCAATCCCTCTTCCAAATCGGTAAATTGAAATTGAAACCCTGTTTGAAGTAGTTTTTGATTGCTTGCTGCACTGCCTTCCAATAATATTACAGCCATTTCTCCCAAGAAAAGTTTTAACATGAACCCAGGAACATTGGGCAACCAAAAAGGTTTATTTATTGCTTTTGATAGTGTTTTAGAAAAGTATTTGTTGTTCACATTTCCCGCAATGGCATTGTATGCTCCAGTAAAATTTTCGTTTTCTATGGCTGCACAATAAAGGCGGGCTAAATCATCAATATGTATCCAAGGCATAATTTGTTTTCCTGTTCCCAACGCAACACCTAAGCCAAACTTAAAAGGTTGCATCATTTTGGGTAAGGCTCCACCATTTTTTGCCAGTACTATTCCTGTTCGGAGTTTTACTGTTCTTATTGATAAGTTGGCTATTTCATCTACTGCTTGTTCCCATTGCAAACAAGTTTTTCCTAAAAAATCATCGGCAGCGGGTGCTGTTTCATCAAAAATGGTGTTGGTGGTTACCGCTCCATAAAACCCAACTCCCGAAGCAGAAATAAAGGCGTTAAGCTGATGAGAATTGTTTTTCAACCTATTGTAAATAAGTTTAATCGGCTCAACACGACTGTCTAAAATTGCTTTTTTACGTTTTTCCGACCAAGGTTTGTCTGCAATGCC
This sequence comes from Vicingaceae bacterium, assembly GCA_019429185.1. Taxonomy (GTDB): domain Bacteria; phylum Bacteroidota; class Bacteroidia; order Flavobacteriales_E; family Vicingaceae; genus BRH-c54. The sequence continues at coordinate 2,462 of JAHYJH010000078.1, read as the reverse complement.
GGCTCCTGCCAAATGAACAATGTAATTAGCTGAAAACAACTCATCTTGATCAATAATTCCTTTATTGATATCCCAATAAGAATACGTAATGTTTGAGTTTAAGGATGTTCGGTTTTTATCTCTTGTAAGTATAGTAACGGAATACCCTTTTTCAACCAAAAGTGATGTCAATGCTGTTCCAACTAATCCTGTTCCGCCTGTTATTAGTACTTTTTTAGTCATTGGGTTTGGTTATCTGGGTAAAAAACAAACGACAGGATTTAATTTTTTAGATGGATTTTATTCAGTTCTAAATGTAGATTTATTTTTCGGTAAATCAATTTAAACCATTCAGTAAATTTTTCTGGATGTTCCTGAACTTCATTATCAAGTTTTTCAAAAGAAACAATTTTCCAATCAGCTACTTCTTCTTTATTTGGCGATGGCAACTCAGCTGTAAACCCAATAAAAACATGGTCGAATTCGTGTTCTATTAATCCATTATCAAGTTCTGCTCTATACACAAAACTCAACACTTTAGTCAATTCACTTTCTATGCCCATTTCTTCTACCAATCTTCTTTCGGCAGCTTTTTCGGTTTTTTCTTTAGGGTAAGGATGGCTGCAACACGTGTTTGTCCACAAATTAGCAGAATGGTACTTTTCAGCAGCTCTTTTTTGCAAAATCCAATTTCCATTTAAATCGAATAAAAAAACAGAAACGGCTCTGTGCAACAACCCTTTTTGATGAGCTTCTAATTTAGGCATAATGCCTATCTCATTATCATCCTCATCTACTAATATTACTCGTATTTCTTGCATAGTTCAGTTGGTAAAAAAGTAGGTTTCTGTTCATCGAAAATTATGCTACTAAATTAACAATTATTTTGTACTTTTTTTAATGGGTTGATTTTCAGCAAGGAATTATAAAGAAATAAAGATCTTCTGTGTAGTTTAAATTCAATCCCATAGTGATTTTCGCATTTCTCTTTTTAGTTCATTAGCCAAATTTTCAATTGAATCCTTGATTTTCTAATTTTATATTTTGGTCGGTTCGTAATACAATTTTTAATGAATTTATGGATATATACTCAACACCTTGTCTGGTGATGTTACTAAAAAGATACAAAAGGTTAGAGCTGAGTTTTTTGATGGGGTGTGGGTTATTTTTTATATATTTGAAAAAATAAGTCTGATAAAAACTAGACTTATCTACCCAAATTTGGGTGTATATGTATGATTTTGTCAGACATATATATAAGTTAGCAGCAAGTTAAAACAACCGAAATGAAAAAATTGATGTTAATATTTATTGGAATCTTAAACTTTACAATTTGTAATGCACAATCGGATTTTGTAATATTAAAAGACCAAAAGACGATAGACAAACTTATAAATGTCTATAAAATACTACCTGAATTTTCAAAAACCTTTGACATAACAAAAGCTGAATTCGATTTTATTGAAGAGGTTTCAAGAGAATGTATTTCAAACTACAATAAAAACGTAATGAATGGATTTAAAAAACGTGGAGAAAAAAGAAAATATGCCAAAATGTATCAAATAAAAGACTTGAAAAATTATAAAATCCAATACGTTCCTTATTTAAACGAGAAGGGAGAAAAGGAAATATGGATAAATGGATTTTGCGATGATTTTGACTCGGATTGGAAAAGAGATATAATTTACGTTTTTGACGGTGGAAATTGTTATTTCTCTATAAAACTAAATGTTTTGACCGGAGAGTGTTTAGCTATCGGAACAAATGGATACGCATAAAAACCAGCTGCTAACAGCTAGGGTTTCGTTGGGTGCGTAGCACCAACAATGAATTGAAAATCATCAAACTCCATTAAAAAATATAAAATAGTGAGATAAACCCATGTTGAACGGAACCGGGCTATTATGGACTTATCGAGATGAGGGTTTGTTGTTATTAAGTTGTTAGGACAACAATTTTAATCATTGAAAGGGTTTTTAGGCACTTTTTCTTTCTTTTTTTTACCTTTTTCTACCAATATTTTTATAAACTTTCGCCAAATCGCTCCTTTTACTTTCGTTTTTTATCTATTTTTGAAAATCTAATGGAGGTTTTTAGACGAACTGACGTTAGCACACATTAATAAATGACACGGTGGACACTCATATCGACCCTTTTACTTGGACTATTTTTTAGTTCCTGCCATGTTCACAATCTTCGGACAAAGTGGACATCTGATACTTGCCCAAAACATTCGACAAAACTTAAAAATGGACTTGTAAAAACTATTCCGAGTGGGTCTGCTGTTCGACCCAGAACAGACGCTATCCCCTATATGCTTCATGATAGTTTACCACTTCAAGACAGGAACGCAAAACTTAACCCAAGTTGCAGGTCATAAGTTAAAAAAATGTTAAATTCAGTCAAAAAAGACCTTTAAAAAACTGATTTAATCCTATTAATCTTAAATATCCCAATAAAATAAGGGTTTAAGTTTTAGAATT
>JAHYJH010000210.1 GCA_019429185.1 Vicingaceae bacterium | reverse complement strand
ATTCTAAAACTTAAACCCTTATTTTATTGGGATATTTAAGATTAATAGGATTAAATCAGTTTTTTAAAGGTCTTTTTTGACTGAATTTAACATTTTTTTAACTTATGACCTGCAACTTGGGTTAAGTAAAAACCGCATCGCCTTCTCCATCTTGAAATAACTTTTTTGCTATACTAAGTGCGTCACATTTTTTTGGATAACCAACGTGCTTAACAAGTTGTTTGGTAAAAAGCACTGTATTTTTTTTCAACTTTAATTCTTCTTCTATTTTTGGATGAAAGGTTGTGATGGTGGTTATTTTTTTATCATACGCATAATTAAAAATGGCTTCCAATACTTTTTCTGTAGCATTGTCATCAAAAAAACAATACGGAATCTTCATTTCAGAATCTCTGCAAGCAACAACTATAATACCTATAAGCTCATTTTGATGCGTAATTTTTAAAAGTTCAATGTTGAACGATTGAGTAACATAAGAAAAATAATATTTTTTAGCAATCGCTGTTTCAAATTCATTTGGTTGAGTTGTTAGCCAAGAATAATTGCTTACCCAAGTAAAAAAAGTGTTATCGAAAGGCGTTAACATTGTGGGTTTAAATTTATTTAAAAACGCTTCCATAGTTTTGTCAAGCTGTGTTACAACTTGATAAGTCAACTCTTTTTTAGCTGATTTTTTGGCTAAAACTGAGTTTAACCCAGCATCTATAAGTATTAAAATAGGTTTCATTATCTTTAAAAAAGCATATTTTTTAAGTAAAATCTGATTCAAATTAAACCTTAAAAATACTTTTGTTCCCGTTATGCTGTTGGTAACAAAGCCCATTTTAGCAACAATAGATGCTGTGTGTGGGGTTAAATCGAAAAAGATAAGGTTAGATTTTGTAATCTTCAACATGGAATAAAACAAAGGCATTGCTGCTATTTTACCTTTTTCTGGATCTATCCACCAACAGGTATTCCAAAAAAAACGCTCGTCTGTAAGTGTTGTTTTTCCTGGTAAAATACCAATAAATCCAATTATTTCTTCTTTGTTATTGAGTGCTAAAACAAGTGCTACATCATTGGGTTGAGCATAAGGATTATTTGCTTGAGAAACTGCTCGTTGTGGAGTTATAGGAACGATATTAGCATTTTTATAAAACGGAGTGTTTACAAAATCGACTAATTCATTCACCTTAATTTCTCTAAAAATCATACTCAGATTTTTGTTTTTAAGCAAGTTACAATATCTCCTACGTTTGTAAAAGAAATCATTTCATCTAAACTAAATGAAACATTGAATTTTTTTTCAATTGCGGTAATTAAAAGTACATGATTGAGTGAGTTCCATTCTGCAATATCTTTGGCAGAAGTTTCTTTTGTGATAATGAGGTGTTTATTTTCAAACACTTCTCTCATCAATACTTGAATTTGTTGTATTAAATTTTCCATTTTATTTTTCTGTTTTCCAATTTCACATTTTTTCAGCCACGAATATTTATATTTCCACATCAACCTATTTTCCAATAAATACTAAAAGTACCCACTTTTTCAAAACCTATTTTTTTATATACGCTTTCTCCCATTTTTGAAGCTTGTATTACAACAGTTACAGATTCATTTTTTTTTGCTTGGTTAATTGCATAGTTAAATAATTCGGTCATAATTCCTTGTTTTCGGTAGGCATTTTTTGTAACTCCTAAATACAAACCACAGTTTTTTTCGGTATAAAAAGATAGCAATGTTCCCACAAGTTCATTATTTAAATATGCTCCATAAAATTTAAAGTTAGGATGTTGGAGTAAATTAAAAAAAAGTGAACTTTCAACTTTTTGACTGGTAAATAGTTCTTCACTTATCAATTTTACCCACGGCTCAAGTTCAGTTTTGGTTGAAATTAAATTAATTTTTAAATATTGATTTTTATCTGTTTTTAAATGAAATTTAGTTAACTCCAACACCATTCCTGCCCATTGGTTAATTTCTCGTAATCCATTTTTTGTAAGATAATTTCTTGATTTTAAACCAATGGTATTGTTTGGTACTACCAAAAAAGGAGGTAATTGTTTTGATTTTTGTTGTTCAACTATTTCAAAAACAGCATTTTCCATGTTTGTTTCATTAAATTGGGTGTTGTAAATTAAATTGGGCCAAAATCCAGGTTTATTTTTGACCCAAGAAATAGTTTGATTTTTCCCTGAATTTTCATCTAAATTCTTGCTTAACGCATCATAAAAATGATAGAGGTTGTTGGCTATATCATTCATTGGATTCATAACAGTTCTTTTAATTTTTCTCTATCCACTTTTCCACTTGTCGATAATGGAAATTTTTCAATAGCAATTATTTT
>JAHYJH010000077.1 GCA_019429185.1 Vicingaceae bacterium | reverse complement strand
AAAGCGAAAAAGTGTCAAGGTAGCTTTTCCCTTTGTTTAGAACGGATTAATTGCTTTACCGATCAAAAACCACAAAACCAATAGAAAGCAATAATGCTCGAAGTTCTGATGGGTGCTTAACTATAACTTATATATATGCACACCTTTGTGGTGGATATTCAGCCTATTTGGGTAGATATGTGCACCTTTTGGTGTTATTTATTTCTTACAAATATAACTATTTATTTGAATTACAAATCTTCAAATGGGCTTTTTATCGCTTTAAGTATATTGTAACAGGAAAGTAAATTTACCTTTGGTGCTTCTTAAGCAGTAGTAATTTTATCGAGTACGTGAGCAATTTTGCCAGCTAATACTTTGCGGCTATATTTTTCATAATGACTACTATTTATCTGTAACGTATTATTTTTATAGGCTTCATAATGAAGAAGTAAAATTTCTTTCAATGGAGCTATGGCATCAAAATCGGTAATCGTTCCCGATTGTGTTTCCTGTATAATTTTAGCCGAATCACCGGTTGGTTTTCCTATAGCCACTATAGGTCGTTGAGCACCAATATATTCATACAATTTACCAGGTATTATTCCGTCAATGTTAGGCGTGTTATTAAGTGGTAATAATAGCAATTGTGCTTTTATTAAGTGAGAAATGACTTCCTGATGAGGAATATTTCCAACACTGTTGTAATAAGTTGTTAGTTGATTTTTTTCTATGGAGTTGATTACTTGTTGAGCCACTTGACCGATAAATTTTATTTCCAAGTCATTTTTGAATGTTTCATTTTCATCGCAAAGTTCTTTTAAAGCTATCCATAGAGCTGTTGGATTGCGATCTTCATTTAAGGAGCCGGCATGAACAAGGGTAAATTTTTTATCTAATGCAACTTTTCCAGCATCAACAAAATCAGCAGGGTCATATCCATTGGTAATAACAATAGGTTTTCTACCACAAATTTTTTCAAAATCAGTTGCCCAACTCCAACTTACGGTAACTATTTCATTCGCTTTTGTAAGTACTATGTTTTCTAATTGTTTATGTTTTTTAGCTGCCCAATTGCTAAGCATGAGTTTATCATAAAAATCAATGTTTGTCCAAGGATCACGGAAATCAGCTAACCATGGAATTTTATTTTTTTCAACAACATTTAGAGCAATAATATGCATAGAGTGGGGTGGACCCGTAGAAACGATAGCATCAATTTTATTGCTTTTCAGGTAGTTGTTTAATGCCTTGGAAGCTGGTTTAATCCAAAATTTTCGAGCATCAGGAATAAACACATTACCTCTTACCCAAATAGAAATACGTTGAGCCAATGAGTTCTTAGCTCCTTTATCCATTCCGGGCAAAAGCTTTTCATCTTTTTTCTTACCCATTAATTTTTTGTAGAGACTAAATGGTTCCCAAATGTTGGTTCTAACAACTTCAATGTCTGTTGGGATTTCATTGTTTAATTCTTCATCTAATATTGCAATTTCTCCATTTTTTGGAGTAAAAATCACTGGTTCCCAACCAAATTCACGTAGGTATTTTGTCATTTTCACCCACCGCTGCACACCGCCACCACCCATAGGAGGCCAATAGTAGGTTATGATTAATACTTTTTTCATCTGTTTATATTTATTGTTTTTTATATGTCAGATGGAACTCCCAAAATAATCATTCTCCTGTGTGAGAAAATTTTTACTCATGGTCGTTTCATTTTACAGTAAACCGTTTCAATTGCGTAACATCAAACGTCCATTCTGGAGTGCGAATTTCATGATTAATTTCAGCCAAACTATACCAAGGACTTAAAATTTCATTTTTAGGGTTTTTCAAAATATGAATGTTTTGAGCTGGCATATAACTTTGAGCTAACATAAAACATTTGTTACCATTACCACGATGAATTACCAAATCAACAACAATGACAGCATGACCCGGAAATCCTCCTAAAATAAATACATCACCAATCTTAATGTTTTCGATGGTTACAGATTCCATTTCTTTACTTAGAGAAGCTGTTCCTGCATAACTAAAAATATTAATAAGGTATTTTTTAAAACTTTTGTATGAAGCATCGTTATTAGCACTTACCCAAACCACTTTATTTCCTTCTAATTTTGGATAAAATCCCTTGCTCCATTTACTAAAAGGAATGGTTGCTCCATTGGTGTAGTTAAATTGAATTTTATCGAATTGCTTTGTAGCGAAAAGGTATTCTGCTCGTAGTCGCATTACCGCATCGGCACATTGTTGAAGATCTTTTTCGCCAACATCAATATCCAAAACAGCATGTTGTGCGTGTTGATTGTATTTCTTTTCGCCATTAAAAAGATAAACCGTATTATCAGTTGTATTAATCGGTAAACGCTGTAGCCAAGCACCAAATGAGTTTTTTTCTTCTGCTGAACGCTCGTATCCTTTAGGAGGGGAAATGATGTTAAAAATGGATGAATTAGGATTATACGAATCTAACCACGAATAAGTATAATCTGTAGTATCAACAACTTGTTGTAGGGGTGCATTTTTAAGCACTATATTTTGAGCTTTATTTTCTTTACAGGAAGTATAGGTACACAGAATGAATAGACAAAGTATAAATTGAATACACTTCATTATTATTTAACATTTATACTAACGATATAAGAACCAGAATTTACTGGGTTATAAACAGTTTCATGTATGGATAAATAAAGCATTCCACTTAAAGTAGCTTTTTTAGCATATTTTGCACCTGCTTTTGTTGCAGCTCCTTTTTCACCAATTTTAAAAACAACATTTCCGTAAGTAGGATAATCAGAAGAACTAGCATTTCCAATAAAACTATCAGCACCAGCACTTTTCACAGAGCCATCAGGCTTGTAAGTGTTATTTGACAAGCTCGCTAAAATAATTTCTCCTTTTGCAGAAATAGTTATGGTTTGATTTGCTTTTACAATAATTCCTGTTTTAAGCCATCCACCATTGTTATTAGAAGTAATATGGGTTGAAGCATTTAGTTTTAATGTTTTGTTATTGCTGTTAGACGGGTCGATAAACATTACATCTATTTTCTCTATTTTTTCTCTAGGTATGTTTAATGTTCCATATTCGGTTTTTAGTTCAATGGATGAAAAATCATAGTTTCCGCCCATGTTGTATTCGTTATCAATTACCACATTATCTTTCGTTTTATAATCACTACCAACATTGTACTTTATTTTTAATTCAGACAAAGCATCTTCTGCATTAAAATCTTCAAAAGCAACTTTTTCTTCGGTTAAAGAAAAAATAACATCTTCCAAAACAGGAATAGCACCAATTTTTAGGGCAGTTAATGAAGAAAAAGCCTTACTTCTTGGTTCTTCATTGTTGTCATAAAGTTGATTTACTAATGATGTAATCGTATTTTTCAAACTGTTATCAGCAACAATACCCAATTCAATGGAACTTACATTTTTAATGGGGATTTCTAATTTACCATATTCGGTAGATAGAGATATTTTGGTTACTTTGGTTGTTCCAGTAACAATACTGCCATCTTTTAAGGTTAGTGTAAATTCTGTTTTAGTTTGTGAAAAAGAGAGAAGAGATAAAAATAATAATGTGATTACAAGAGATAGCTTTTTCATGATAAAATAGTTTAGAGTTATTAAGCAGTAAAAATAATGAAAATAATTATTTTTTTAATTCCATTTTATAAGAAAGAACAGCTAATTTTTTTACATCAAAATGTAATTCTTCGCTGATAGGATGATAGCCATCAGCCTCAATAAGAACATTGTAAACTTTATCAGGTTCAATTAATAAAATGAATTCACCAGAATTACTTTTTGCTTTATAAATTCCTTGTACTTTTTTTGATTCAGTTTCAATTAATGTTACTTTGGCAATTAACATTTTATTCGTTTTTTTATCAAATGCTTTTCCTTTTAAAATCAAAATATTTGTAGGAGGGTCGTTTATTACCGTTTTATAAATGTCTTTTCCTCCAAAACCATTTTCCATGGATGAAGCATAAAAACCAATTTTACCATCTGCTGTAAGTACTATATTTGTTTCATCTCTAACAGAATTTATAGGTGTACCTAAATTTTCAGGATTCGTCCAAGTGTTGTTTGTAAATTCGGTTTTAAATAAATCATAACCGCCCATATTTTGATGTCCTTGACTGCTAAAATAAAGTGTTTTATTATCGTTATGAATAAATGGATTGTATTCATTATAAGGCGTGTTAACTATAGGTCCAAGATTTTCTGGCATAGCCCATTCTCCATTAGGTAATCGTGAAATTTTGTATATATCTTTTCCTCCATACCCCCCTGGTTTATCGCTAGAAAAATAGATGGTTGAGTTTTCTGTAGTAATAGAAGCGTTCGTTTCATTGAATGCTGAATTAATTTCTTTAGGTAATTTAATGGGAGTTTCCCATTCATCTAAACCCATTTGCGAGGTATAAAGATTACTTCCAACAAAAAATTTATTGGTTTTATGTATAAAAAGAGTCTGACCATCAGCAGATAATCCTGCAGCAATTTCATTCTCATTAGAATTGATGATTGAGGTTGCTTTTTTTGGCTCTGCAAATTGATTTTTTATAATGTTAGACTGATAAATATTATGTGTATTTTTTTCTCTGTTTGAGGTGAAAATAAATAAAGAAGCATCTGCATTTATTTGTGGATTGTAATCATCAAACGGAGTGTTAACGATACTTCCTAAGTTTTCTATAGTAATGTTCCTTCTGTTTTTAATAGCGAGTTCAGCATAACTTACTTGATTAATTAATCTATTAATTTCATCGTTTGAGAGTTCTTTTTTTCCAGCAATAATTTTGTAACCGTTATAAAAATTCAATGCTTTTTTAAATTTTTGATTGGCATGGGCGACAGCAGCTTTATATCTAAAAAGTTCAACACTAACTGATGGTGATGATTTATTAAAATGAATTTCTGCCTCATTGAAATAGGATAAATTAAAATAGCACAATCCCAGTTGAAAGTTTAATTCAGCATCAGCACTATCTTTTTGGTATAATTCTTTGTAAATAGTAAGAGCACCATAGTAATCACCAGTTTCTACATTAACTTTTGCTTTTGTCATTGCTTTTTTAAATTCGGGTGTTGAATTTTGACCAAAAGCTGTAAAGGCAATCAAAAATAGGAAAATAGAGTAAAAAACTTTCATTTAATTTTTAATAAATTATGGTGTAAATATATAAACAATAATTACTTTCAAAAAATTCTATCCAAAAATAGTGCTATAAAAATAAATTTATACTGATTTTTAATAATATAATGAACAAGTAATTGTTAGTTGAAGTGATTTATCTAAATGTGATAAGAAGGTAATAAACACTAAATCCTATAAAAAAAAAGATGCCTAAAATGCTTAATGTTTTCAATAATAAAGAAGGTTTCTTGTCATCAGGCATCGTTTTTCCTGTAATCACTAAATAATTGAGTATTGCAATAATAGGCGAAGTTAAAAATGCAATTGCAGTTGCAACATCTATCATTACTTTCATGTTTGTTAAAAAATAGAATAAAATACTTACAGCACCAATTATGAGTGTGATAAGCCAAAACCAGTAAGCATTTTCTTTTTGTTTCGTTGAGATTCCAAAAATTAATTGAGAAGTTTCTGTCATTACCCTTGGTTGAGCATCTAAACAAGTTAATGTTGTGCTAATCATTGTTGTTAGTGCTGCTATTGCAATAATAAAATAAGCCCATTGACCAATATTGGTGGTGTAAATAGCTAGCAATTGTTTCGCAAATTCAGTTCCATTGGAAGATAGTTCCGTTCTAGAACCATATAAAGTAATTGCTCCTAATCCTAAAAAAGCAAGTGAAAGAACGAGTGTTGTCCAATACCCAATTTTAAAATCAAGCAAAGTTGATTTGAAAGAGATGGGTGGGCTTTCTTTTGCTTTTTCAATTGTCCAGATGGAATGCCAAACAGAAATGTCAAAAGGAGCAGGCATCCAACCCATAAGAGCAATTAAAAATAAAATGTGATTTTTATTGGAAAAAGAGAAGGTATTTATCAACGCTTCATTTTTTTGATTATCATCTAAAAAAGCTGTGAAAAAGGCAAAAATAGTAGTAATAGAGAGTGTAATAATAATAATTTTCATGGTTTTGTCCAACGCGCTATACTTTCCAATAACCAAAATTAAACAACACACTAATAAAATAAGTGCCGAAACAGACCAAGCCGGAAGATGAATGTTAAAAATTTCAGCAAACAATCCAGCCGTAACAATTGTAACTGCTGCTTGAATAATAAACATACTTAGTAAGGTTAGGCAAAAAAACAACACAACAGACCATTTCCCAAGAGCTTTGTAACCGTGTAATAAATTTTTACCAGTTGCAGATGCATAACGTGGTCCAAACTCAAACGTAGGGTATTTCAATATAATGGCAATTACAATTGCCCAAACTAATTGATAACCAAAATCAGCTCCAGCTCTGGTAGATTGAATAAGGTGGGAAACTCCAACAGCAGCACCTGCATATAAAAGTCCAGGCCCTAAGGTTTTAAACCAATGTCTGTTCATTGTTTAGTTTTTGATTTAAAACAGAAAATTAAAAATAATATTTAATTCATACTAAAAAACATTTTATTTTTATTCCACACACACTTTTTGTAGCAGTTTAAAAAAATACTTATTTTTATCCTTTTAAATTCAACATACGAAATGAAAAACATCCAACAAGATTTATTAAGGCACATTATCGCTATTGCAATACTTTTAATTGCCGCTTCAGTTTATTTCTATCCTGAATTACAAGGAAAGAAAATATTAAGTCACGATCAAGTGAGTGCTGCTGCTGGAGGAAAACAATTTCTCGAATATCAAGAAAAAGACGAAACCATTTTGTGGGGAACACGAATTTTTTCGGGAATGCCTTTGTATCAGGTGGTTTATACTATTAAAACCAATTTGTTTGATGGCTTTTTGTTTTTGAGAAACCTATTACCAAAAAGTATGTGGTTATGGTTTTCGTTATTATTAGGATTTTATATATGTTTATCTTTATTAGGATATAACACACAGTTGAGTGTTTTAGGAGCGTTGGCATTTGGTTTATCTACTTGGTTTTTTTTATCCATAGAAGCAGGACATTCCAGTAAAATGACAGCAATTTCATTTATTCCTCCACTGTTGGCTTCTGTTTTAATTACGTATAAAGGAAAATGGTTGCTTGGTGGCGTATTAACGGGTTTGTTTACTGGTTTAGCAGTGATGGCGAATCATCCACAAATTGTGTATTATACTATTTTCTTAATTATGATTATCGTATTAGTAAAATTCATACAGGCAATTAAGGAAAAAACAATACCTGTTTTCTTTAAGCGTTCATTTATACTTTTAGGGTTTGCTATTTTAGGTGTGATTCCAAACACAGCCTTGTTATGGACAACCTATGATTATAGCCATGAAACCATAAGAGGGGGAAAATCAGAATTAACCAAAGAAGAAGTTAAACAAACCACAGGATTGGATATTGACTATGCCATGCAATGGAGTTATGGAAAAGCAGAAACCATTAATTTATTTATTCCGGGTGCTTTTGCTGGTGGAGCCAAATTAGATGAAAATTCCGAAACGTATGAAGCACTTGTTCAAAAAGGTGTACCTAAAAACCAAGCGTTGAATTATGTAAAAAGCTTACCATTGTATTATGGAGACCAACCATTTACAACAGGGCCATCATACATGGGTGCAGCCATTATTTTCTTATTTTTATTGTTGTTTTTTATTTCTTCGAGCAATTTAAGATGGGTGTATTTATCGGTTGTTATTATTTCCATAGCTTTTTCATGGGGAAAAAACTTTTTAGTAATTAATGAATTTTTCTTTGATAATTTCCCCATGTACAACAAATTTAGAACACCATCGATGTGGCTAATCTTAACCATGATTATTGTTGTATTAGGAGCAATTTCATCATTAAAAATTATTTTAAACAAAGAAGCATCTTTAGAAAAAATTAAAAAAGGATTGATTTATACAGGAGCTATTTTAGGTGGATTTTCTATTTTAACATGGTTGTTTGGAGGTTCTTTCTCTTCATTTGAAGGAAGTTATGACAGTCAAATTGCAGAGTCTGGAGTAGATATAGACATTTTAATAGAAGACAGAATTGGATTACTTAAATCTGACGCACTCCGAACAATGGTTATTATCGGTTTAATGTTTGGATTGATTTGGATGATAATTCATGAAAAACTCAAAAACGTATCTGTTATTTATGCTTGTTTAACCATTATCATTGTAGGTGATTTATGGTCAGTTGGTAAACGCTATTTGAATGATGAAGATTTTTCAAAAGCAACTTCGTTTGAAAAATCCATTAGACCAAGACAAGCCGACCTTCAAATTTTAGAAGATAAAGCATATTATAGAGTTTTTAACCAAACAATTAGTACTTTTAATGATAACAATACATCTTATTTCCATAATAGCGTTGGAGGTTATAGTGCCGCTAAATTAATTCGCTATCAAGATTTGATAGAAAATCATTTATCGAAAGGAAATATGAATGCATTTAATATGTTGAACACCAAATATTTTATTGGAGGACAACCCGGACAAGAAATGGCTCAACAGAATCCTTCTGCTTGTGGTTCTGCTTGGTTTGTTGAAAATATTAAATGGGTTAAAAATGCAGATGAAGAAATGGAAGCCTTATCCACTTTTCTTCCGCAAACAACAGCTCTTATTGACGAACGCTTTAAAGATGATTTAAAAGATTTTACTCCAAATCATTCATCTCAAAATAAAATAACACTCACTTCTTTTCATCCTGATAAAATGGTTTATTCGACCGAAGCTAACACAGACAATTTTGCTGTTTTTTCTGAAATTTGGTATAAAGGAAATGAAGATTGGAAAGCCTATATTGATGGCGTAGAAACTAAATTTCAACGTGTAAATTACTTATTAAGAGGATTGAAAATTCCGGGAGGAACGCATGAAGTTGTATTTGAATTTCATCCTAAAACCTATTATGTGGGAAGTCAAATTACACGCTATGCCTCTATTTTCTTTTTATTATTGGTAATAGCAGTTTTAGCGGCTCCATTGGTTGGGAAAAAATTACCGGGAATGGAATATGATGATTAAAATTAGGTGTTAGTAGTTAGTAATTAGGTGTTAGTAATTAGGTGTTAGTAATTAGGTGTTAGTAATTAGGTGTTAGTAGTTAGGTGTTAGTAGTTAGGTGTTAGTAGTTAGGTGTTAGTAATGTCAGTTCGAGCAACCAGTCAAAAAAAAATTAACTAGCGTATGTGATAACGTGTAAATAAGGCTTAAGGTATAAGGAATTAGTAAATCTGTAAAAAAAATCTGTGTTAATTAGAGTAATCCGTGGCAAGAAAAACAAGATAATTTAAACCATAATTTTGAATACTTATAAATGACTGATAAATAACAACTTAAAAATTACGTCAATGATAGTAGGTTTAATGGAGCAATAGTGGAGTTGAATCGTATCGAGAACATGATGGTCTTAATGGGTTAAGAATTAAATAAAATATTAAAATGTCGAACAAACTTCAATCTAAAACCGTAAATTGATAAACTATAAATTATATCCGATGAAAAATTATATAAAATTATTACCTTTACTTGTGTTAGTACTAAGCCTCAATGGCTTTTCTCAATCTGCAACAATAACCAATCGTTTATCCAATCAATTACAGCAAGTCAATGATGACGCTGTTGTAAAAGTAAATTTGATTTTTAAAAATCAAGTGGATTATTATGGCTTAAATCAAAGTTTTAAAGAGAATAATACACCACTTTCTGAACGAGCAAAAATTGTTATCAGAGAAGCAATGCAATTAGCTAATAGTGAGCAAGAATCATTGGTAATGTTGTTTAATCAAAAATCAGAAAAAGTAGTTTCATTCAAACAATTTTGGTTAATAAACATGATGACTGTTGAAGCTCAAAAAGAGTTGATATTGGAGCTAATTAATCATCCATCAATTGACTATATAGAAGAATTTGATCATCATTATGTGAAACCAGTAGAAATATTAAAAGGAGAACTTTCTCAAGAAAAATCAATAGGAGGAATTGAGCCTGGATTGGCAGCTATTAATGCTCCAGCATTATGGGCAATGGGTTATACTGGTAGAGCAAGAAAATATTACAGCATAGATACTGGTATTTGGAAAGATCATCCTGCCGTAGCCGATGCTTGGCTTGGAAATTATCAGCCATTAAGTCAGGCTTGGTTGCCAATCGATTCTCCAATTCCTGTTGATAAGTCAGGTAGTCATGGCACGCATACTGCGGGAACTGTTTTAGGTCTTGAAAAAGCTACCAATGATACCATAGGAGTAGCTTTTAATGCTTATTTTATGGTTGCCGATCCTATTGTTACTAATTTAGCAAATATAAAGCCTTTGCCGGATTATATCAACGTGTTTGAATTTGCTCTAAACCCCGATGGAGATACTACAACAACCGATGATATTCCTGATGCTATTAATAATTCTTGGGGCATTGCTACACATGATGATACTACTATTTGTGCCGGTTATGTAACCCAAATGTTTGATGCTATTGAAGCAGCAGGAATAGCCAATGTTTTTTCTGCTGGTAATGAAGGTCCAGGAGCAACAACTATTGGACAGCCTCAATATGTAAGTACAGGATTAGTAAACACGTTTACTGTTGGTGCAGTTAATGGAGCAAATCCATCCTTTCCTATTACTTCTTTTTCTAGTAAAGGCCCTTCTCCTTGCCCGAATCTAACAGGTTCGTTACTCATTAAACCAGAGGTTGTCGCTCCTGGTTTGAATGTTCGTTCAAGTGTTGATCAAAATAATTATGCAAGTTATAGTGGAACTTCAATGTCGGGTCCACATGTAACAGGAGCTGTTTTGTTGTTAAAAGAAGCATTTCCAACTGTTAGTGGAGAGGATATTTTAATGGCTCTTTATACTACTGCTATTGATTTGGGAGTAGTTGGAGAAGATAATACTTATGGACGAGGAATGATAGATGTATTAGCGGCTTACAATCAGTTAGCAGGTGTTTATACCCCAACACCACCTAATGCTCAATCGTATGATTTATCAATTAAAAAAATTAGCCAACCAAATGCAATGCAGTTGTGCGACCAGAATATTACACCGTCTGTTTTAATAGAAAATAAAGGAGATAGCACTATTCAAACTATATTTTTTACTTACCAATTGAATAACGAACCTGCACAAACCTACACAGCCAACGTAACATTAAATAATGGAGATACAACAACAATTAATCTACCTGGTATTTTAGCTTTAAATAGAGGAAATTATGAGTTGTCGGTAAAAGCAGTTTTAGGAAGTACTTATTTAGAAAATGATTCTATTAATAACCAACGATTTTCTAGATTTATAATCAGAGAAAATATTCCATCACTTCCTTTTTATGAAAATTTTGAAAACACAAAATTAGACAGCTCTTATTGGTTGATTGATAATCCAGATTTTAATAAAACTTGGGATACATCAGCCACACAAGGATTGGGAGCCAGTAATTATTCTGCCTATATCAATCTTTATAGTTATTCACCTCGTCAAAGTCAGGTGGATGGTTTATTTACACCTATCATCAAACTTCCTAACCGAGATTCATTATTCATAAAATTTGATGTTGCTTATCAACTAAGAATAGGAATATTGGCAGATACATTGCGAGTTTTAATTTCAACAGATTGTGGAGACACTTTTGATGAAATTTACAAAAAATTTGATGTGAACTTACAAACAAACGATACGGTTACAAATAATTTTGTGCCTCAATATGCTTCGCATTGGCGTGAAGAATTTATTGATATTACTGCTTATGCAGGTAATGATGTACTCATTCGTTTTGAGAGCATTAACCGACAAGGAAATAATTTATTTTTGGATAACATTTGGGTATATCAAGGCGTAACACCTGTTGGTATAAATGAAAAAGTAACCTTACAGCCTATTTCTATCTATCCTAATCCAACATTAAATCACATTACTGTTGATTTAGGAAGTAATAGTTTAGCTAAAGCAAACCTAGAAGTTATTGATTTATTGGGTAAAACACTGATGAAAAATGTAATTACAACTTCTAAAACACAAGTAGATTTAACTCAGTTAAGCAATGGAATTTACTTTGTGAAATTTAGTAATGAAGTAGGGGGAAAGGTTTATAAAATAGTGAAGAAATAGAATTGTAAAAAAAATAGGTTCGTCCTTTTTTTATCCTTGTCATGTATCAGTTTTATTATGCTATTTAGGAGCTGTTACAAAATAACCTTTATATTTTGACTTGTTCTTTTGCCCTTTTTATTCGTTGTAAAATCGTTAAATAGCTATGGCTATTCGCCTCCTACACACAAGCTCGCTCATCCATCCACTGGATGGATGCCGTGCCTTAAAAAAGAACAAAATTACTGCGTCAATTCTGTAAACTTTATTTTGTAACAGCTCCTAAAGAATTTCTTTTTGTGTTATACATCAGCAAGTACCCTCTTTTGTTGGTATCAGTCAGGAATGAACGGCTTACCAAAGTTTCCACAAAGGATTGCTTTACTAGAAATGGACTTATTAGTTTTTGAAACCTATTTTCTGTAACTCCTATTCGCTTTGCAAATTCTTCAAAGTCGCTTTTGGCAGGATGTCCACTTTTCTTGTATTGCTCACTTTTAAAATCGTCTGCAAATAGTCCTTTATCCAATGCAAAATCTGTATCGTCCACATGCAGTTTGGTATTTAACAAATCATAGGCAGGACTTAACAGATAATCTCCTTTGGATGATTCAAGCAATGAAAAGTTTTTCAGGTGAGCATCTCCATTTGAAAACAAAAAATTGAATACCACCAATGAAAAGTATTTTTCTATTTCTACTCGCCATGCCGAAACATATTTTTGTATTAACAGTCCGGCTTCTTCATAGCTATATTCGTATTTGAAATTTGCTCCTGCACTGTCTTTGGTTTTTCCTGCTAGTGTTGCAAAATCTTCTTTACCCCATTTACTTCCATCTTCTTTCACATCAAATCGTTTGGTAATGTAGGCGGGTGTGGCATTCTTAAAAAAAATCATAGCATTTTCTGCCGTGTTCAATCCATATACCTGTTTGGCAATTTGCATAGTCAAATGTTCGTTGGCAGGGACCTGATCAACTTTTTTCAAATCCCTTGGTATCGGTTTGAGAATATATGTTCCTTGTTCACCTTCTTTAGTCAAACGCAATACATTCTTTTCCAGAAGAAAACTCAATTTTTCTTGCACACCCGATATGGATATGTGTTTGCGGTTGTTTATGAAGAGTTCCATAACTTCTTCATTTTGCTGTGGCTGATTATAAGGCAAAACATGACTTACTTTTTTACTCCTAAATAGATTCCGCAAACAACTCGGGCTATAAGTAGAAAAATTTTCAGCCAGCGTTCCAGGACAATATTTTAATTCATTTAGCTTCATTTTGTCATTACCGGTTTTACGGTTACTGCCCCAATAGTGTCATATTGTGCTGTTGCTGCAAGCAATCCGAAGTTATCTTCTTCATCAATTTTCAATTGAACGCTTTGTAATTTTTTGTTTACTCCTTCACTAAGCATATTGTAGAAAAACGGAAACAAAAATTCACTGCTGTATTCCTTTTGCGTTTTCGGTAGGGTTAAACTAATTGATGGTTTGTCCGCATCGTTAAAATAATTGTCGTTATATCTAAAAGTATAGTGCGTACGATTTTCTTCTGTCAGTATTCCTGCTAGAATTCCGTTGCGGTATATTTCTATGGCTCTCATTTATTCAAGGTTTCTTTTTCACTTCAAGAGTTAATTCCATGCCCAACACTTCCGCTAATTTGTTCAGTACATCTAATGAAGGATTGCCTTGTCCCCTTTCTAATTTATACAAAGTGTTAATGCTTATTTTCGCCAATTCGGCTAAATGTGGTTGAATGATGTTCAATTCCTTTCGCCTGTTTTTTATAGTTTCTCCAAGATTCTTGATTAACATTATACTGTGATTTTTGTGTCAAAAGTAAGTATCATTTTTGAATTACACAAACAAAATCACAATATAATGTGATTTTACTGTTTAATTACTTCGTTTGGAAAGAGAAAATGGACTGAATCACATTTTAGTGTGATTTCAAGTTATTGCATTGTCAAATTTTTTTAAGGCAACAGTTTTTCCTTAAACAAAAACTTTTTTTGAAGTGATTGTTGAGGTTTATAGGTATAATACACATAACCATCTTTTACTTTAATTTTTGAAACAAATTGGTGTTGAAGTTTTGTTTCGCTGGTTACACTGCCCGTTTGGGTATTTATTTTTTTTAAAATAAAATAACCTTGTTTCAAAAATAACGCATAAATTTCACCATTAAGTTCGTCCATAAAAAGTTGTTTTTTCCACTTGCTACCATTTTGTTTTATATGGTAATCAATTTCTACACTTGCTGTTTCAACGGTATCATAAATGAACTTACTTATTTTATTCTCATAATGATCAAAAATATGTATGGTATCGTTGATAATAAACAAAGGAGCATACACTTCTTCATACATAAAATTAGACGCAAAGCCTGTCATCATTGCAGCAATATCATGCTTGTCGTATCCATTATATTTTTTAGCCATACGCTTGGCAAATTGTTTTTCGGCATTGGTGAGGTCGTAATACTCATATTGATATTGCCAATCCATATCTTTATGCACTACTTCTTTTATAATGGACAAGGTAGTGTCTTCGGTGTTGAACGCATAATATTTAAACCTCGGAAATTGTTGAAGAAAATCAGAAAAAATAATCGTTTTTCCCAACGTATCAAGCACAGGTTTTACCAGTTGATAGAAATCTTCTAAAGGCAATTTGTATAAGGTAATTTGATTTTGATTAGAAATATCAATTCTGTATATAGCATTTTTACAAATTAGATTGATATTTCCCAAATAGTCGGTATAAAGTTCAACAGGTTCGCAAGGAATAAAGTGGGTGTTTAAAATTGTTTGCTGCTCATCAACTAAATAGATTTTACTGTCTTTTAGTGGGTTTTTTTCATAAGCAATAAAAACAAAGTGCTTGTTATGAAATTCATAATCGGATACATTAATTTCCGCACTTTTAAAAACAGTAATTGGTTTTGAATGGTCTTCAACCGAAAAAGGGGGTAACTCAATTGTTTTTTTCTCAAGATTTATTGTTAAATTAAGGGTGTCTTTTTCAGCATTTACCACTTCATAAGTTGTTTGATAACTGGTGTGAGAAATTACTAAAGTGGTTCTCTGTTGAGCATAAAAATACATTTTAAAAGTACCTTGTTCGTCCGTTTTTGTAATGATGTTTTGATTGTGAATTTTAATGTGTGCAAGAGCAATAGGTAATTTTGTTTCATTATCAATGATAACACCTCTAACAAAAATATTTTTCTGTCCGAAAGCGATTATTGATAAAAAAATGAAAAGCGAAAAAATGAAATATCTCATAAAGAGTTTTGAATAAGTGATGCAAATTACCTTAAAATTCCATAAAATTTAAATAAAAAGAGCCTGATATTTATCAAGCTCTTTTAAAACAGATAGGTAAACTATTATCTAAATCTTGCACTACTTTTAGTTCCTTTTCCGCTCATAAAAGGATTAGGGCTAACAAATCGAACATAAATTTCAGGACCACCATTTCCATTGGTTGCAGCAGTTAATCCAGAGGTATTGAAATCATAAGCTACACCAAGGGCAAAACTGGCAATTTCTAATTCAATGGCAGGAGCAAAAGCATCACCAACTCTATAATAAGAGCCAAATGAAATGGCTGCTCCTTTGGAAAGTCCAGTATATTTTGATTCTTCTTTTAATCGGTAGCGAATTAAAAATCCGGCACTTATCTGACGTGTTGGTCCTTGGAAATAAGTAACTAATTTTGGTCGTAGAGCAAGTTTAGTATTTGAAATACCAATATGTGCTTCGGTATGGAAGGCTAATTTTGAGTAGAGTTTATCTACATCACCAAATTCCATTTTTTGGTCTGGTTTGGTTACATGGTAAAATGCCAGTCCTGCTTTAATATTAAACTCATCCTGAGAGCTAAGTGTTTTGGCACCTGTTCCATACGCCCATAATGCACCGGCAGAAAAATCAAAATAGTTTTTATTTTCAAATGCAAATTGTTCGTTAGAACTTAATGAAGGGTTAAAACTTTGACCATTAAATTGAGAATCCCATTCAAGTTTATCAGGACTCATACTGTTTTGAGCCCAAGATCCCATCAAACCAACCGAAGCAGAATTTTTATTATCTAAAAACACTACGCTTGATAAGGAGAGGTTAACTTTTGTTGTGCCAAAATTTGTTACTCCGGCAACATCTTTAAAAACATTTAAACCAGCACCTATGTACCCATTTTTCCATTTGTTTTTAAACAAACCTCCATCTAACATTATCGAATAGGTTTTGTAGGGATTACTGATACTTCCCCATTGACTTCGGTAGTTCATAACGCCTCTGAAGTCACCATCAAACACACCTGTTGCTGCTGGGTTGGTAGTAATAATCATGGCATCATACATGGTGAAATGAATGTCTTGAGCAGTTAACTTAGAGTTAAATAGTGCAGCTTGACCAATTAGAGCCAATATGAGTACTTTGTTTAGTTTTTTCATTTTTATAGGTTGTTAAATGTTAGTCTATTTTTTAATTATATCAATTCGTTTAATTACTTTATCTTATTAATGTTACATCGCCTTTTTTGGTTGCGTTACTTCCATCCATAAATGTGGCTTCTACATAATACACAAAAACTGCTTTATTCATAGGTTTACCTTTATAAGTACCATCCCACCCTAGGTTGATGTCTGTTGTTTCAAATACCTTTTCGCCCCATCTATCATAAATAAAGAAAAGTACGGATTGAATTCCCTTTCCTCGAACAAATAGGATGTCGTTATTTCCATCGCCATTAGGGGAGAAAATATTAGGAACCCATATAATGTTTTCAAATTCTACGGTAACGATTAAAGTATCACTTGCCGAACAGCCATTCGTATCTGTTAAAGTTACTGTGTAGGTAGTTGTTTCTTCAGGGTTTGCTTGCGTGTTTTGACAAGTTGGACAATCAACATTAAATGATGGAGTCCAGCTAAAACTACCAGTAGAAGTAGTAGAAGATATTAAATTTGCTGGATTTCCAAACATGATGGTTACATCACTTCCTGCAACAATAGTTGGATTAGGATGAACTACAATTTGGGAAGTAAGTGTATCAGCACCAAAATTATTGGTAACTATAAGTTGAATACTATATGTTCCAGCAGAATCATAACAAACTGTAGGATTTTGGGCTGTTGATGATGCAGGATCTCCTCCCTGAAAAGTCCATTCCCAAGTTTGGGCATCAGCACTTAAATCCGTATAGTCAATGCAAGAACCAGCACATATTACCGAATCTGAAATAGAAAAATTAGCTTGTGGGAAAATACATATAGAAACAGTTATAGTAACAGTGTCTGTATTTGAACATCCATTAGCATCTTGACCTATAACCGTATATGTTGTAGTAGTTGTTGGAATAAAATATATACCATCAGTAACACCATTATCCCAAGTGTAAGAAGTAGCTCCACTTCCTGTGAGTACTACACTATCTCCGTTACAAATTGTT
>JAHYJH010000076.1 GCA_019429185.1 Vicingaceae bacterium | reverse complement strand
ATGTGGCTAAAGCCCTTTTGTTATTTGGTTTTTATTACCCCGACCTTAAGGTCGGGGTAATAAATCGTAATCAACTCATTTGGCTTTAGGGTCTGTAATGAAATAAAGTGTACAGAATAGGCGAAGTAATAAGACGAAAAACACAGACATAGCAACGCTATGGCGAGTATTTTCAACGCAATTAGCGAGCGAAAGAGCAAGGCTAAATGTATAATTTATTTCATTACAGACCCTTAGCCACATTAGTATGTATGTAGTGATTTTTTATGTCAATTTGTGTTTAATAGTATATTTGTTTTTATAAAAGAACTTCACTCTTAATCCTGTAGTTCCGTAAGTTTTAAAGATAAAGAAGAACGAAATGCCAATATGCTGTATGTGTAATTGCTTTGTTACGGCTTTTGCCTTTGACCTTTTTGGCAATCGGACTCAAACTATACTGATAGTCAGCTGTTCATTATGCCATTGATTCCGATTCCGATAGCTATCGGGATCGGAACACACCACGGAGCATCAACACATTTTGAAAAAATAGATAAACTGTTGATACCACGCAGTAACAAGCATTTTAACAGGAAAAAGAAAAAAATAGATGGCTGAATAGTTACAAAACCATTAGGTTTTTTGTTTTTTCTTTTTTGCGGCAGGAAATAGAATATTATTTAGAATAAGCCGATATCCGGCAGAATTTGGGTGCAAATTCAAATCGGTAGGAGGGTCGCCTACTTTATGCTGATAATCTTCTGGGTCGTGTCCGCTATAAAAGGTCCAGGTGCCTTTGCCCATTGTTCCGTGTATGTAACGAGCAATATTAAGAGCTTTATTTTCGCCCATTATAAGCACATCTTTTTTGATGTATTGCTTATTAAAAGAAGTAGTTTGACCATAAAATCCTTTTATGAGTTGTTTATGATTTTGGCAAAGCATAGTTGGTACAATATCCCATTTAGCCGAAAAATCAAAAAGTGTGAAATTATCTAAGTTTTGAGGTGTGTTTACATGAACTGGAACGGTTGCATCGATAGTAGAAAACTCATATTCATAAGGATTTGTTTTTAACGTAAAGTTGGTGAAGGCAAAAGTTTTGCTGTAATCTAATTTTGAATTGTAATTGGGTGTTGAACCATCTCCATCATACATTGCTTCGCAAATATCTAACCCTTCGGCAGCTAAGGCAATATCTAACGCATCGGTACCCGAACACATGGCAAACAAAAAGCCACCACCTAAGGTGTATTCTTTAATGTTTTTTGCTACTGCTAATTTTAGTTGCGATACTTTAGTAAACCCTAAGCGGGTTGCATTTTCTTCGTTATATCGCACTTGTTCGTTATACCAAGGTGCGTTTTTATAGTTTGCATAAAACTTTCCATATTGCCCAGTAAAATCTTCATGATGCAAGTGCAACCAATCATAAAGTGGTAATTTTCCTAAAATTATTTCTTCATCATACACTACGTCATAAGGAATTTCTGCATAGGTTAAAACTAAGGTTACAGCATCGTCCCAAGGTTGTTTGTTTTTAGGCGAATAAACAGCAATTTTTGGTGCTTTTTCTAATTTAACTACATCCATATTTACTTCGGGGTCGGCAATTTCTTGCAAAATTGCTCCTGCTTTAACATCTGCAATTACTTCAAAAGAAACTCCTCTAATAATAAGTTCTTCTTCTAATGTTTTGATGTGTTTTACCAAAAAACTTCCTCCTCTGTAATTTAACAACCATTCTATTTCAACATTGTTTTCTAATACCCAATAAGCTATTCCATAAGCCTTTAAATGATTTTTTTGAGCATCATCCATAGGGATAAGCAAATAGGTGGCACTTGCTTGGAGCGAAAATAAAATAAAAAAGAAAAGAAAAATTAATGTTCGCATTGGTTTATTAGAGTGGAAGGTTAAAAAGTTAAAATTAAGAATTGATTCTTTCCAATTATCAATTTTAATTAAAAAGGTGGCTCCTCAGCATTTCCAGTTCCATAATCAAAATCATCATTACTGTCATTCATTTTTGAAGGTAATGTAACTGTAGGTGCAGAATCAAAGTCTGTTCCTATAGGCATAGTAGCAAATTGGCTATCATCAAAATTAGCACCGTTGTTGTCTAAATCTTCAAATTTTGCTAATTCGTCAATAAAACGTAGATGAACATCACAAACAGCTCCATTTCTGTGTTTTGCTATCAAAATAGTTGCTTTTCCTTCTGTTGAGTTACCATCTTCATCTTGAAAAATTTGATAATAGGCAGGGCGGTGAATAAATTGAACCATATCGGCATCTTGCTCTATAGAACCAGATTCTCTTAAATCGGATAGTTGAGGTTTTTTATCTCCTCCTCTTGTTTCTACGGCTCTACTCAATTGCGATAGGGCTAATACAGGGATGCTTAATTCTTTTGCTATGCTTTTTAATGAACGAGAAATCATACTAATTTCTTGTTCTCTGTTTCCTGCACCTTTTCCTCCTTCTCCATTTCCAGACATGAGTTGAAGATAATCGATAATTAACAATTGTATGTTGTGTTTTGCTTTTAATCTTCTGGCTTTTGCTCTCAATTCAAATACGGATAATCCAGCAGTGTCATCAATAAATAGTGGTGCATCTGCCAAACCAGTAATTCTGGATTGAATTTGTTGTATTTCGTCATTTCGTAAATTGCCACTTCTTAGTTTTCCTGATGAAATTCCAGATTCGGCTGAAATTAATCGAGTAACTAGTTGTATAGAAGACATTTCTAATGAAAAGAATGCAACAGGAATTTTAAAATCCACGGCAGCATTTCTTGCTAAAGAAAGAACGTAAGATGTTTTTCCCATTGCAGGACGGGCGGCAATAATAACTAAATCGGAGGGCTGCCAACCAGAAGTTACCCTGTCTAATGCCGTAAACCCTGAAGGAACTCCAATAACGCCTGTTTCTTTATTTTTTGCTGTCTCAATTTGTTCCATGGCACCTCGAATTAAATCGGTCATAGATTCAAAGCTTTTGCGGATGTTTCCTTCTGCTACTGAAAATAAACTTGATTCGGCTTTGTCTAATAAGGTAAAAACATCTGTTGTTTCATCGTAAGCATCGGTTATAATTTCTGATGAAATTCGTATCAACTCTCGTTGAATATATTTTTGAGCGATTACTCTTGCATGAAATTCAATATTAGCTGCCGAAGCTACCCTGTTGGTAAGTTGAGTAACAAAATAGGCTCCACCAACAATTTCCAATTCGCCTCTTTTTTTAAGTTCATTAGTAACCGTTAAAATATCAACTGCTTGCGAACTTTGAAAAAGATATTGAATGGCTGCAAATATTTTTTGGTGGCTTTCTTTATAAAAACTTTGTGGCTGCAAAATGTCAATAGCCGTATTTACAGCTTCCTTTTCGAGCATTAATGCTCCTAAAACTGCTTCCTCTAAATCTATTGCTTGAGGTTGCAGTTTTCCATGTTCTAACGTGTTACCAATTTTATTCAATGATAAATTTCGTTGTTTTGATTTGTTTTGTTGATCCTGATTTGCCATAGTTCAAAAATACGAATAATGTGCTGACATTGTTTTCTTAAACGGAAGAAATTAATTCTTTTATTAACGAAATTAATGGCGTTTGTATTTCAGTGAATTAACATTTTTTTGAACAACAAATTAACAGGTTTATCATTTTTTATAAACAAGGTTATTATTACTTAAATATGATGTCGTTTTAATTTCCTTTCTTTTTATTTTTCAGCGTAACTTTGTTGCTTAATTTGTTGTTCAAATTATTGCTCAAATTATTACTCAAAACACATTAACTATGAATACTAAAAAAGCTGCTCTTTTAATCCTTGATGGTTGGGGATTAGGAAACAAAACCAAATCTGATGCTATTTTTAATGCAAAAACACCTTTTTTTGACGTTTGTTTACAAAAACACCCCAATTCTAAATTAAAAACTTTTGGCGGTTTTGTTGGACTTCCCGATGGTCAAATGGGAAATTCTGAAGTAGGACATCTTAATATTGGAGCTGGCAGAGTGGTTTATCAAGATTTTGCACGCATCAACAAAGCTATTGAAGAAAAAACAATTGATCAAAACCCTGTGTTGTTAGAAGCTATAAATTACGCCAAAGCGACTAACGTAAATTTACATTTTATAGGGTTGGTTTCCGATGGAGGCATTCATTCCCATCAAAAACATTTATATCGCTTGTGCGAAATTGCCCATCAACAGCAACTTAAAAATGTTTTTATCCATGCTTTTACTGATGGAAGAGATTGCGACCCTAAAAGTGGATTGAGTTTTTTAGAACAGCTTAATGAGAAAACAAAACACACTTCCGTTAGAATTGCCTCAGTTATTGGTCGTTATTATGCGATGGATAGAGATAATCGTTGGGAACGCATTCAAAAAGCATATAATTTGCTCGTGAAAGGAGAAGGAAATACAACCTCAGATGTGGTGTTGGCAATGCAACAAAGTTATGCTAACAACATAACCGATGAATTTATTGAACCCCATGTTGTTGTTGATGAGAACAACAACGCTATCGGAAAAATTACTCCTAATGATGTGGTTATTGCTTTCAATTTCAGAACGGATAGATGCAGAGAAATCACCACTGTACTTACGCAAGAAAACAAACCTGATTTTGAAATGAACACCTTGCCTTTGCATTATGTAACCATGACAAATTACGATAAAACTTTTAAAAACGTCCATATTATGTATGATAAAGATAATCTTATCAATACGTTAGGAGAAGTATTATCAACACACAATAAAACACAAATTAGAATTGCCGAAACAGAAAAATACCCACACGTAACTTTCTTTTTTTCTGGTGGAAGGGAAACTCAATTTGAAGGTGAAAGAAGATTATTAATTAACTCACCCAAAGTCGCTACCTATGATTTACAACCCGAAATGAGTGCAGAAGAAGTTACGCAAGCCATCATTAAAGAAATAAAAATTAACCCAACAGATTTTATATGCTTAAATTTTGCTAATGCAGATATGGTTGGACATACTGGCGTTTATGAAGCCATTATAAAAGCAGTAGAAAAGGTAGATAATTGTGTGGAAAGAATTGTTGAAGCAGGCTTGAAACAAAATTATTCCTTTATCATTATTGCCGATCATGGCAATGCCGATATGGCTATAAATGATGATGGATCTCCAAACACAGCTCATTCAACCAATTTAGTTCCTTGTATTTTAATTGATGAAACGTATTCAAAATTAGTTGATGGAAAATTAGCAGATATTGCTCCTACCATACTTAAATTACTAAATCTTCCTATTCCAACAGAGATGGATGGAGAAGTGTTGCTTCTATGAGGGATTGGTTAATGTTAGAAATGTTGAATAATTTATTTTTTGAGTGGTTTTAAAAGGTCTTCCAAACCATTCATTTTAATTTCGTGCATGGTTTCCAATAAAACTCCGAGTTTTCCTTTGGGAAATCCTTTGCGTTGAAACCACTCTAAATAAAACGAAGGCAAATCACAAATGAGCCTTCCTTTGTATTTTCCATAAGGCATTTGCATACGAACAAGTTCTAAGAGTAATTCAGGATTTCCGTTGTTGGTTTGCATCTATTTTTATAATTGAATGATGCAAAAGTACTTGAATCCTAAAAAAAACCTAACTTTATGCTTGGTTATGTTTAAATATTTCTCTCTAATACTACTTTTAATAAGCGTTTTTATCTTTTCTTGCAAAAAAGATGGGGATGATATTTCTCCATCTATTTCAATCTCTTCGCCCTTTAATAATCAACAATTAAATGGGTTTGATACACTAATTGTTCGGGGTACAATTACGGACAACAAAAACATAAAATATGTGTCTGTTGTGCTAAGAAATCAAAACAACATTAATGTGCTTCCTACTGTTTCTTTTGAGCCAAACTCCCCTTCATTTAATTTGAATACAGCCTACTTTTTTAATGATATACACATGCCTTCTGGCGAATATCATTTTAAAATCAGTGCTTCCGATGGAGAAAACATCACCAATAAATTCATTACTATTTATTATGGAGAGGTAGCAAAAGAACGAACAGGTGTTTTTTTCTATGATAACAATGGTTCATCTACTTCTATTTATAGTTTAACGGGAACAAATGCCACGCTTTTTAAAACACTTTCTGGTGATTTTATTGGAGGAGCAGCAAACTCATTCAATCAACAATTACTAAGTGTTGGCTCACTTTCAGGTAATTTAACCGCTGTTGATGTAACTTTTGGTGATGTACTTTGGGAAATAAACAATTCAACTTCTTCAACGCCATTTTTTATGCATCGTTTTTTTAATTCAAAAGAAATTTACGTTAGTTTGAGAAATGGAGAAATTAGAGCGTATGATGGCAATGGAAATCCCAAGTTTTTAGCTCTAGCTTTTCCTAATTTTTACGGAGAAGAAGGGTTAATTCATACCAATTTGTTTTTTTCGGAACAAAAAGCCATTGGAAATAATGATAGAAGATTAGTTCTTTACTGGACTGCATCAGGTGCTTTGGTGCAACAAATATCACTTTTTGAAGATGTGTTGGGCTTGTATTCATTAAATACCAATAAAATTGTGCTTCTCGCTAATGATAACAGCACTGGAAATGCAAAAATTCAAATTTACGATATTCAGGCAAATGCTAAATCAACTCCATTTAGTTTGGCTGCATCTCCAATTGACGATGTTGAAGAAATTAGTTCGAGAGTTTACCTCATTGCTCAAAATGGAAATTTAGTGTTAGTTAATGCCAATTCATTTTCAACACTTCCTTATTTAACTGGAGTTAACGCTACTAAAATTAAATATGATGTATTTGCCAACGAACTTTATGTTATAGATGGAAATACGATAACTGTTTATGATTTTTCTTCTAAAACAATAAAAGGAACATATTCGCATACTTCAAATGTGTTGGATTTGGTTTTTCTGTTTAATAAATAGAGTTTTTATTTTTAGGAATTGTCAATAAATCAACCGTTCGTAAAATGAAACCGACCGTTTATATATTAAAACCGACCAAAACCCTTTTTTAGGTTGTGGGAAACAAAAAAATAATTACCTTTCAGCTAAAATTCAACAAACTTGTTTCGTATTTTACTTCTACATATTGTTTTATTGTTTGCACTAAGCTCTAATGCACAACAACCTTCTTTTAAAAATTTTAAATCCAATACTTCGCCTTATTTACAGTTTAATGACGTTGTTATTTTTCAAAACAACGTGTTGTTTATTACCAACGAAGGTCTTTTTAAATTTGAAAAAGAAGCTATTGTTCAAGTACTTCAAAAAGAAAATCTTTCTAAGTTTATTGTGGTAAATAAACAACTTTTTATATGGAGTATTTTTGGAGAGATTTATGAATTTAAAAACAAAAAACTACATACTTTTCCATTCAACCCCTTGCTTTCAAAACGACTGGAAAACAGCATTATCAACACCGTAATTTATAACGATTCCTCTTTTTATATCAGTACAATTGTTGGGAGTCAATTTATTCAAGTTGATTTGAGAACAGAAACCATAAAAACACTTACTCAATTTCGTCAAAATCCTTATTTTGTAACCCATTTTGATAAAAAATTAATTTCTGGAACGAATCAAAATACCACAAAAAATGAGTTGGCAATTTACGTAACTGAAACACCTTTTTTTATTCCTTTGGCTGATGAAAACAGTAATTCTAAATCAAATGTCATTCAACTGAAAGATAACACTTATTTATTTACCAAACAACACGAAGTGATTCGATTTAATTCTTCTTCATTGATAAATAGAATATTTTCGGAAAAAAACATAGAAGCTATTCATCAAGACCATGAAAACAAAATTTGGTGTGCATTAAACAACGGAGGAATAATTGTTTATGCTGATGGAAACCTCAAAGAAAGTAATTCTACAAGATATTTAGGAAATCAAACCGTTATCTCAATTGCTGAAGATGCCTTAGGAAATTTGTGGTTTGGCACCTCTGGAAATGGTGTGTATTTACTTGAGAAGAACGAAATAGAATCCGTTAATTCAAACACAATAAACTACAAGACGCCTCATATCTTTTCGAATACAAACGCTGAAAATGAAAAAATTCAAAGCAAATTTATTGTTAAAAATTTACCCTTAATTAAAGAAGATACCGTATTTGCTGCTTTTTCATCTCCAAGTAGAATTATAAGTATAAAAGAATCTTTACCCGATTCCATTTCTCCTATCGTATTTGTAAATAGCATTAAAATAAATGGAAGAGATACCACAACACTTTCGCATTACGAACTTTCTTATCAACTCAATTCCATAGAGTTAACAATAAGCGGAGTGAATAGCAATAAATCCGATTTACAGTACAAATATATGTTAGAAGGAAAGGATGTAAATTGGACATATTCTGTAAGTACATCTGTTTATTATGCTTCATTGCAACCAGGATATTATACTTTTAAAGTGTTTGCAATGAACGACATCGGAACTTGGAGTATAACTCCAGCCATTGTTACTTTTAATATTTCTCAACCTTTTTATACCTCAATTTGGTTTATTTTAAGTTGGATATTACTTCTAATTATAGTACTATTTATCGTGTTATTTTTTATCAATAAACAAAACCAACAAAAAAATAAACTATTAGAAGAACAAAAGCAAAAAATTCTATTTTCAGAATTACAAGTGCTTAGAAACCAAATGAATCCTCATTTTATTTTTAATACCTTAAATTCCATACAAAGTTTTATAACTAAAAATGAAAGTAAAGATGCGGTAATTTATCTTTCAAAATTTGCCAAATTGATGCGGGCAACACTTGCAAACACCAAACGACAAAAAATTTCATTAAAAGATGAAATTGATACCCTTCGACTTTATTTGGAATTAGAACAATTGCGGCTAAATAATAAATTTAGCTATGAAATAATTGTTGATGATAAAATTGACGTACATTACGAACAAATTCCATCCATGCTTATTCAACCTTATGTTGAAAATGCAATATGGCATGGCATTTCTACACTAGAAGGTAAAGGAATTATCAGGGTGCAATTCTTATTAGAAAAGGAAAATCTATTAAAATGTATAATTGAAGATAACGGTATTGGAAGAGAACAAGCTATGAAAACAAAAAAATCCACTTCCACTTCATTCGGGATGAGTATTACCAAAGAACGTATTGAAATTTTAAATTCACTTGAAGGAAGCAATCTAACAATTAAAGTGCATGATTTAACAAAAAATAATAAACCGGCTGGAACTAGAATTGAACTGTTTCTACCTATTTAAATAAAAATAAAACAATATGTTTAAAGCAATAATAGTTGACGATGAAAAAGGAGGAAGAGATAATCTTGAAGCTCTTCTAAAATCATATTCTAACATATCCATCATTGCAAAAGCAAGCAACATAAAAGAAGCTCAAAAGGCACTTGAAATGGATACTCCTGATGTGTTATTTTTAGATATTGAAATGCCTGGAGGAAATGGATTTGATTTATTAGAAAAACTTGGAAACATCGATTTTGATGTGATTTTTACCACCGCATACGATCATTATGCAATTAAAGCCATAAAATATAGTGCACTCGATTATTTGCTAAAACCAATAGATCCTACTGATTTGGAAGCCGCTATTAAAAGATTTACGAGCAAACTAAAAGATCAACCGCTAACAAATACTAAATTAAAAACGCTCTTCAATAATGTTTCGACAGAAAGTGCTAATCAAAAAATTATTATTCATGATGGCGAAGGATTGAATTTTATTAAAATTAAAGACATTATTCGTTTCCATTCAGAAGGTAGCTACACCGATATTTATATTGTAGGCAATCAAAAACCCATATTTATTTCCAGACCCATTAATGAATACGAAGATTTGTTGAGCAACGAAGCATTTTATCGCATACATCGGTCGCATTTTATTAACCTGCAACACGTTAAAAAATACGTGAAAGGAGATGGAGGTTATGTAATAATGAGTGACGATTCCAAGGTTGAGGTTGCCCGAAGAAAAAGAAATGAGTTTATTCAAATATTATCTTCTTCCGCTTTTTAGTGTAAACCTATTTCAGGACAAGACATAAATCTATTTTCCGAAATTCTATTTGATTTCAGTATATTTGCAATAAGGGAAAGTTTTTTTGTGGTGCAACTCAAAGTTAATTTGAATCATGAAAATTCTTTCTCTTTTTTTACTTTTTTTTATTCGTTTAGGACGCTATTGGGTTTAAATCAATTAATTTTGGCAGCTGATTTAGAATTTATTAAAATTGAAGAGTTAAACAAATTAAGACCTCGTATTGATGAAATAGCAATGATGCTTAATGGGTTAAAAAAGAACCAACTAAACTCATAAACTATAAACTATAAACTAGACTTATGCAAATAAAAATAGTAAACAAATCCAATCATCCACTGCCACATTATGGTACGGAAGCTGCTGCCGGTGTAGATTTAAGAGCTAATATAGAAACACCAATAACACTAAAACCATTAGAAAGAACATTAGTAAAAACAGGTTTATTTATAGAATTACCTGTGGGTTACGAAGCTCAAGTACGTCCGAGAAGCGGATTAGCCTATAAAAATGGTATTACCGTATTAAATTCTCCTGGAACTATTGATGCCGATTACAGAGGTGAAGTTGGCGTTATTTTAGTCAACCTTTCTAACGAGCCTTTTGTCATTGAAAATGGAGAAAGAATTGCTCAATTAGTAATTGCCAAACACGAACAAGCCGAGTGGGAATTAGTAGAAGAATTAGCCGAAACAGAAAGAGGAGCAGGAGGATTTGGAAGTACAGGGAAAAAATAATTAAGCAATTTATCAATGAGTTAATGTAACAATGAAAAAAGATTAATCATTGCATTTTTAACAAATGGAGTTACAGTTATGAAAAATTTCAGAAATAAAAACAAAATATACATCCAAGACTGGATCGAATTTAAGCCTTATGACAAACAAGTAAAAACAGATGTTTATTACATAAAAATTGCAAACAAAGTTAAAGAAGCCATCGCATACGAATTCCCTTATGAACTTGACGAATTTTTTGAACCGCACGAAAAAAATATGTTGGCGTGTTTTTTAACCTCCTATTTTGAGGATATTATCTCTGAAACAAATGTTTGGAACACCTTTGTGAAAAAACACAAAGAATTATATAATAAAGAAGTTCCTTTTTTTGAAATAGATGATGAATATTACCCTAGAGAAATTAATCAACAAGATATAGCCTTTCTAATTTGGTATTTTTTTAATTCCATGCAAAATGAAAAAATCATACATTTTTATAATGATTTTATAGAAAATATGGCTTTTGAAGTTATGGAAGTTTTTGAAGAAGAATTTGAGTTTGCACCAGAAAATGAACATTTAAAAGCAATGTATCAAGTAACCCTAACAAAAGATGACTTTTATACGATTAGAGAGCTAACATTGGATTTATTGAAAAAAAACTATTTATTCATTCCTGATACTGGATTAACTTTTAGATTAGAAATTGAAGATGTTTTAGAAAATGCTATAGAAAATAATGATGATGAGGAACACTTAATGTTAAAATTACGAGAAACCGAACTAAGCCTCTTAACAAAAAGACACACCAAACTGCTAAATTTTAAAGGCAATGAGTGGTTTGCTTATATTTTAGGTGAAAATCATCCGCTTTACAATGCTATTTTAACCATGGGAAATAGAATTGCTGGCTTCTTTTTTTACAGAGGAGAAGATGAAAATGATGTGTTTTTAGAACACATTTCATCAGGTATGCAATTTAAACTTACAAAAAAGTCCTTAGAAGAACCTCTTTCTATAAAAAATAACGATGATTTAGTTTTTGTAGGAATACAGCGTTGGCAAAACGAATGGTGGTTTTCTGGTAATTTTTTTACTGTTCCTTTCGATGCCGATTTTATATTAGACCAAAAAAATTCTATTGTCGATAGGCAACAAGTTAATTTTATTGACCATGAGGTGAACAAAGCTAATCTTAAAGAACAAATGGACGAGCAAGAAAAATCTTTTTTAGCGTTTAACAACCAATCATACATTGCCTATTTGCCAAAAAATGAAATAGATAAATTTTGTGAAAACTATTACCATTTTTATAACAAAGCATTAAACCTTTCCGAAAAGGAAAAACAAGATGCTATTAAACGAGTAAAAGAAGATGGATTTACAAACGAGGAAATTCAAATGAAATCTCTTGTAAATGATGCTGATACAGCAGAAATAGAAGAAGCCATCGTTTTTTATAATCCCAAAAGTGGAATAGAAGTCGCAACAGGAATAAATGGTGCTTTTCCAGCTCCCGAAAACAAATTTTATAGCGAAGAACATAATTATAGCGATACGTTAGGTTTAATTGTAAATGAAGAATTTTCTGCTGAGTTGGTACATTATTGCATAGATAACTTTAAAGAAAAATCGGAATTTTTTAATAGTTATACTGGAAAACAATATTTAATGGATTTAGATTTTATATTGCGTTTTTATAAAGGCAACAACTATCAAGCAAAACCACAAATAACAATATTGGGAAAAGAAAAAGCAAATCTATTTTAGGATATAAATAATGTACCAATGAAATTTAAATTGCTACATTGGTAAATTGTTTAATTAAAAAAATGAAACAATGAAAATAATAGTACCAATGGCAGGAAGAGGTTCACGATTAAGACCTCATACGCTAACCATACCAAAACCTTTGTTGCCAATTGCAGGAAAACCAATTGTACAACGCTTGGTAGAAGACATTACCAAAGTTTGTGGTGAACCTGTGGATGAAATTGCTTTTATAATTGGTGATTTTGGAACAGAAGTAGAAAATAATTTAGTAGCTGTTGCCGAGAGTTTAGGGGCAAAAGGAAGTATTTATTATCAGGAAGAAGCATTAGGAACAGCACACGCCATACTTTGTGCAAAAGATAGTTTAGAAGGTAAAGTAGTAGTGGCTTTTGCCGATACGCTTTTTAAAGCAGATTTTAAAATGGATGATGCTGCTGAAGGCATTATTTGGGTAAATCAAATTGACGACCCTCGTGCTTTTGGAGTAGTAAAACTCAATGAAAACAACATTATTACCGATTTTGTAGAAAAACCACAAGAATTTGTTTCCGATTTAGCCATTATTGGCATCTATTATTTTAAAGATGGAGCGTATTTAAAAGATGAATTGCAATATTTAATTGACAATAACATTACAGAAAAAGGCGAATTTCAATTGACCAATGCCTTAGAAAATATGAAACAAAAAGGGACTAAATTTGCCCCTGGAAAAGTAATTGAATGGTTAGATTGTGGGAATTATGCAGCTACCGTTTATACGAATCAACGAGTTTTGGAGTTTATTAAAAATGAGTTGAAAATTGATAGTTCGGTAGTTTGTGAAAACAGTGCTATTATTCAACCTTGTTACATCGGTAAAAATGTGCAACTTACTAATTCAATAATTGGTCCTCACGTTTCTATTGGAGCGAATTGTAAAATAACCAACAGTATTATTAAAAATACAATCATACAAACAAATACAGCCATAAATAATGCTAATATTGTTGATTCTATGCTTGGAAACAATGTGAAGTTAGAAGGAAAAACACAAGAATTAAGTGTTGGAGATTACAATGAACTAAGCTAAATTTATGCAAAAATTTATTATAGTTGGTATTATTTTAACCTTGTTTTTCGGATGTTTTTCCGAGAAACAAACTACTGGTGCAACCCCAAAAAAAACCAACACAGCAACGGTTCTTAGCGAAAAACAACAATTAGAATTTGATTATTTGTTTCATGAAGCAAATAAGGAAAGGATATTAGGTAATTTTCAAATGGCAGCAGGACTTTTTGCTAAGTGCATAAAAATTAATCCCAATGAAGCTGCTCCATATTATGAAATGGCAAACATCTATGACATGACGCAAGATGTAAATCTTTCGTTGGCATTTGCTAACAAAGCAGTGGAATTAGATGGCTCTAATAAATGGTATCGCTTGTTATACGCACATACGTTGCAACGGTCGGGAGATACAGAAAATGCCATTAAACAATATGAAAAATTAGTAGAACTAGAACCAAATAACATTGATTTATATTTTGATATTGCTCAAATGCAAAGCTATATTGGTAAACATAAAGAAGCACTAAATAGCCTTTCTAAAGTTGAAAAAGTTGTTGGAATTGATGAACAAATTATTCTTCAAAAAGAAAAAATTTATATTAAACTAAATGATATTGATGGAGCTGCAAATGAAGTACAGAAATTAATAAACGCATATCCAGATAAAGTTCAATATCAAGGTATTTTAGCTGATCTTTATTTAGCCAATGATATGCCCGAAAAAGCATTTGCTATTTATCAGGAAATACTGATAAAAGACCCTGGTAATCCTTTTGCACATTTATCTTTGTATGATTATTATAAATCAAAAAAAGAAGATGAGAAAGCAATTGAAGAAGCAAAATTAGCTTTTCAAAGCCCAAATTTAGATATAGATACCAAAATGCAGATTTTACTATATTATTATTCTCTTTCCGATAAAAATGCAACACTGAAAAAAGAAGCATTTGAGCTGAATAAAATTTTAATAAAAGTGCATCCAGAAGAAGCGAAATCTTATACCATTTATGCCGATTTTCTTCTAAGAGAAAACAAATTAGAGGGAGCAAAAGAAAACTATTTAAAAGCCATTGAATTTGATAATTCTCGATTTCCTATATGGAATCAATTGATGTTTATAGAATCTGAACTTAATCAACAAGATGATTTATTGAGAGACAGTAAAAAAGCAATTGAATTATTTCCGAACCAACCTATTTTTTATTTTTTCTACGGATTAACTAATTTACAAAAGAAAAATTTTCAA
The DNA here is from genome assembly GCA_019429185.1 of Vicingaceae bacterium. GTDB lineage: Bacteria > Bacteroidota > Bacteroidia > Flavobacteriales_E > Vicingaceae > BRH-c54. The sequence continues at coordinate 3,095 of JAHYJH010000076.1, read as the reverse complement.
GAAGCAATTGATTATTTTGAAATAGGTAAAGATTTTGTGTTAGACAATCCACAGCTTTTAGCTCAGTTTTATGCTTCTTTGGGCGATGCCTACAATGGAAGCAAATCGTATGAAAAATCAGACACTGCGTATGAAAAAGCACTAAAGATAGAACCCAAAAATGTTTACGTACTAAATAATTACAGTTATTATTTGTCGCTTCGTAAAGAAAACCTCGAACGAGCCGAGCAACTTTCGGCACTTTGCAACGAGTTAGAACCTAATCAACCCAATTATCAAGATACATACGCATGGATATTATACACACAAGGAAAATTTGTGCAAGCGAAAGATTGGTTGGAAAAAGCCATTGAAAATGGAGGCGGTTCAAATCCAGTAATTTTAGAACATTTGGGCGATGTATATGCACAACTAAACAACATAGAAAAAGCAGTAGAATTATGGGAAAAAGCCAAAAGTTTTAAAGGAGAATCCCCGTATTTAGATAAAAAAATAGCAAACAAAAAATTATATGAATAAGAATAGGTTACATTTTTTACTAATTTTTTCTTGTTTGTTTTTGCTATTTTCTTGTAAAACACAGAAAGAAATTGTTGAAAAAGAAAAAGTTAGGTTTAAAAATTACAATGATAGAGAATTATTAGACAGTTTATCTAAATATGAATTTCAATTTGATGTGTTTACAGTCAAAGCAAATGTAAAATATTTAGATGAGAAAGAAAGTTCTTTTAAAACCCATATTAGAATTAAAAAGGATAGTGCAATTTGGATGTCGATAACTCCTCTTTTAGGAATTGAAATGGCTCGGGTTTTAATAACAAAAGATAGTTTGAAATTTATTAACAGAATTGATAAAGAGTATTTTTTAGGTAGTTTTGAATACATCAACGAAAAGTTCGGGGTAGATTTAGATTATCAAATGTTAGAAGCCATTTTGGTAGGTAATAGTATAGATTTTGATGATGATGAAAAAAAAATTATAACTTCCATTGATAGAAAAAAACATGCTTATTTTATTAGTACTGCCAGGAAAAGACAAATTAGAAAAGAAATAAAAAAGGATAAAAATAAATTCAAGAACTTTACTCAAGCCTTATGGGTTGCTCCCGATAATTTTAAAATTATGCAATTAATGATTTCAGCACCTAAATCGGATCAATCGTTAGTAACAACCTACACAAATCATGAGCAAATTGATAATCAGTTTTTTCCTAAAAAAATAAATGTAATTTTAAATTCGGATAAAAATATTACTATTGATATCGATTTTCTAAAAGTTGTTTTAGGAAATGACGATACTTCTTTTTTATTTAAGATACCTTCTAAATATGAGCGTGTTGAAATTAAATAGCATCTTATTTTTTGTTCTTCTTTTAGGAGGATCTTTCCTTTTTCCTAAAGTGATTCATGCCCAATCAAAATCTGATTTAGAGAAAAAAAAGAAAGAACTTCACAAAGAAATTTCTTTGATAAATGGGCTGCTTAAAGAAACCGAGAAAAACAAAGCACTCACGTTGGATGAGTTATTAAAACTAAAAAGCAAAATTAATGCTCGTTCAAGCCTGATTTCAACCATCAATACCGAAATAAAACAAATTGATACTAAAATTAATCAAAATACCACAGTAATAGCTTCTTTAGAAAATGATATTGCAAGGTTAAAAGAAGAATATGCAAAAATGATTTATTATGCTTTTAAACATAAAAGTAACCAAGATAAAATGATGTTTGTGTTGGCTGCAAATAGTTTTAACCAAGCTTATAAACGCTTAAAATATATTCAGCAATACACCACTTATAGGCAATCGCAAGCAGCATTAATTGTAAAAACACAGCAAGATTTACAACAAAAAACAACAGAACTCAAAAACAGTAAACAAGAAAAAGCAGCACTTTTATCGCTCGAACAACAAGAAACAAACAAATTAACGGTAGAAAAAAAACAGCAAGAAACGGTAATTTCTAAATTACAAGGCAAAGAACAAGAATTAAAAGATAAACTCCGAAAGAAAGAAGAAGCTGCAGCGAAACTTCAAAAAGCCATACAGCGAATTATTGAAGAAGAAATCCGAAAAGCCAGAGAAGAAGCCAAAAAAGCTGGAAAAGCAGAAACCAAAGGGTTTCCAATGACCCCTGAAGCACTAAAGCTTTCTAACTCATTTGAAGCTAACAAAGGGAAATTGCCTTGGCCAGTTGCCGAAGGAACAATAACCGCAAAATTTGGACAACACAATCATCCTGTTTTAGCAGGTATTATTATTAATAATAATGGAATTGACATCAGCACCAAACCTGGGGCAAAGGCTCGTGCTGTTTTTGATGGTGAAGTTAGTTCTGTAGCAATTATTCCTGGTGAAGGAAAAGTGGTTATGATTCGTCATGGTGAATATTTATCTGTTTATTCTTACATGAGTGAAGTGTTTGTAAAAAAAGGGGACAAAATTTCTACCAAACAAGAACTCGGTGTATTAATTAATGATACCGGAAGTTCAGGAACATCTGTTCATATTGAAATTTGGAAAGGAATGACAAAATTAAATCCTGAATATTGGATTTATAGAAAATAAGGTTATAACTCAGCAGGTATAAAGCACAAGAATACAAATATATGCCACAGATTCACAGATTTAATTTTAAATTTTCACTAATAAAACAACCAAAGGTTGTTTAAATCTGCGTAATTATTATTTATATATTATTTAATCTGTGAATCTGTGGCAGATTTAATACATACTGAGTAGTAACAAAATAATGAAGGTATGAAGTTTTCAACTCCAGTTACATTTTTTTCTGTTCAACAATCAATTTCTCATGATGCTAAACTTCTTATTCTAGGCTCTTGTTTTGCCGAAAATATGGGAGAAAAACTTTCTTCCAACAAATTTAATACAGTTGCAAATCCATTCGGAATAATTTACAACCCTATTTCTATTGCCAATAGTTTAACTCATATTTTAAATGAGTACGATTTTAACCCAAGTTGCAGGTCATAAGTTAAAAAAATGTTAAATTCAGTCAAAAAAGACCTTTAAAAAACTGATTTAATCCTATTAATCTTAAATATCCCAATAAAATAAGGGTTTAAGTTTTAGAAT
>JAHYJH010000209.1 GCA_019429185.1 Vicingaceae bacterium | reverse complement strand
TTCATTTTGGCGTACACTATTTAAATTTAAATAGTATGGGTCAGTTATCGAGCAAGAGCATAGTAACACCAAAGTAATAATTAAAATTCTCGACATGATAAGATCAATTTAAAAATATCCAGAGTAGAATTTTATTCTACTCTGGATTAATTTTGATTAATTACTAATTTCTTCCAACAATTTGAAGGATATAACCTCCATACTGTCCAATCGCAGAATTATACTCAATAACGCCTTCTGGAATAACAACTTTCTGGAATGGCAAATTCATTTCGGAAGTTACATCAATTTCAAAATCTTCGTCAACATAGAATTTAATATCCTCTTGTGATAAAAAGATAGGTGATGACGTAAACTCTAAAATAATCGGTTCGATCACTCCAGTTGAGGCATTGTAGATGATAGGTGTTACTATCTCTCTACCCTCAAATGTTATGTCATCTATAACATTAGTGTTTTTGGGAAACCACTTACAAATGCCAAGTTTTTTGCAGTTGTTTTTTTTTCTCCATAATGTCGCGATAGGACCTCTTGATTTGTTGGAATCAATTAATGCAATGTCCGAACTAGAAACAGGAATTTTAAGCTCAAGCGTTGCAGTAGGATCTTCTTCATCAGAAGATTTAAAATTAGACTCACTTTGTTTTTGGTTCGAATTTAACACATCCGCTTTGTCACATGATGAGATAAAAGAAAAAACCAAAACAATTCCAATTAACATTAACATTCTTTTCATTTTATTAAAGAATTAAATTTTGCCCTACTTTGTTTTCAGGAGTGTTCGGGTCAAATTTTTCTCCCGTTAATCGTAGTTGTCTTTCAGACTGTTTTCGGTTCTTTTCATTTTCTTACCATAAAGTGGTTGACTTTAACCGTGTTAGTCTTCTTAAAATTGCTCATAACGGCTGGGGGCTGGTAAAGTGCAGGAGTTTGAAACGTTTCATTGTCCCACGCTACGAAGCTACGAAAAAGCGAAAATGTTTCCTAATCCGCTGGATACCTGCATTTTATTAGCCCCTTGTTAGCAACTGGGCATTGTTTTTATTCAACTTCATAGTCATTTGAACTATCGGTTTCACCTGTAATACAAGTAAAACATCCTTTTCCTACAATTGCTGAACCTGCTACCCACAAAGGATTTCCACAAATGCATAACTCACCATTATCTTTCATTTTCTTAAAATGTAATAATGATTCTGTTAGTTCTTGACTGTTTAAGTCAGGATTACTTTGTATTGTGCTTTTTACAAATTCATTGATAGAGATATTCTTAAAGAATAAATTCATATGGTTAAAATTCAAAGGTTCGTTTTTCTAAAGGGATTTCATTTATTCTTTCTATATTCTGTGAAATTCTGTCAAGAGTGTCAATAAATTCTTGATGATTAAATGATTCTCCAAAGAAAACATTATTAAGTTTTCCTTTGTTAGTATTTTTTAATTTTCTAACTAATTCTATTGATTTTTCTATATATTCCTGTTCATTTGAACATTCATATGATAGTAACCCAAACTGTAAGGTGAGATTGTGATTAAACTTTTCAGCTTCAATCAAAATAGCTTCATAGGTTTCATTTGATAGTTCGTCAGTATCCATAATGATTTTAATTGTTATGCAAATATATTACAAGCATATTAAAATTTATGAGCTAGTTTATTTTTTTTGCCTTAAATGTAACTTCTGCATAGGGTGAGTCATTGTTATTATTGTATTCTGTATTTTTAATTAAAACTACCCCAAAATTTTCAGAGTTTGTTTTTACTAACCAGATTTGAAAGGGTTTAACATTAAATGCAAATTGCTGTAATTGATAATCATTAGGCAGTTCAAAGGATTCATAACTTTCAAGTGCGTTGGTAATATTTTCGAATTCGGCAGAAAGAAAAAACTTTCGTTCTTCTATGTCTGGATGCAATAAAAATGGTGATATAACATCACCATTTTCAATAGTATGTGGAGCAACTAAAACGTCTGGTAGGAGATTGTTGGCATTTGGAAAAGGAATGATTTTTAAAGTTTCAAATAAAAACCCATTATAATCAGTGGATTTAAGCGTGAATTCATCTAATGGCTTGTTATTATCTTTTTCACAGGAAACCGATAGTGCAAAGATTATTGATATCACAAATATTCTACTAGTTCTCATTATTCATTCTGTTTATGAAGTTGATTATGTGTAGTTTATGTGCTTTGTTGCTAACGGTCGAGGCTATGAAGCGTGGCGGGTTTCGAAATACAAATTTTTCAAATAGAAATAAAGTATATTTGAAATACGAAACTTCAATTTACCACTTCAACCGCCATGCTTTATGTATAATACTCCCCAAAATTCAGACCACTGGTTAAGTTGAAAAAAGTGTAATTTTAACAGTTGTATT